>JAAZGO010000007.1 GCA_012511175.1 Fastidiosipila sp.
AGGGTGCTTCCCTGTTGATCAGATCAGGCTCCCAGTCAGCGCCAGAATATCCCGCCGCGCTCAAACACCAGGCAGTCACCTGTGAAGGTGAACCTTCCAATACCACCGAAGTCCCAGATAATCTCCCCCTATGCCAAAGAGTAATCGCAAGTATAGTGTCCGTATTCTTCAGTATCGAAGAACATGTTGTAGTCCCTGACCGTAAAGTCAGTGTAGAAAGTCAGTTTCGTGGGTGTACAGTACCAGTCTCCCAGGAAGGGAATTGCCAGAATTGCGGTGGGGCGGCAAGGTAAAAAAAGTTAATCCCCCAGTGCTTGCAGTCGTGGTCGTGGTCGACGTCGTGGTCGTGGTCGTCGCAGTAGTCCCGTATGCCACCACTGATGTGGAAGCGGGTGTTGTCGCCAGTTCCGGATCCGTCTCCGGGCAGGCCTTCGGATGACAACGCAGCGGGTCAGTTTCGATGCCTGCATACAGCCGGGCGACACCGAACCGGCGTATTGGTTTGACAATGAAACGGCTTTGGCAAGAGCTTCGGGCAGCCGGGCGACTTTTGCCACTCCGCGGCATGACTTCCTGTCCATCGGCTGAATCGTGATGAAAAAGGAAACTCACTCGCTTTCAAAAAAGAAATCGGCCCTGTCCCGTTACCCCAGATACCAAACCGCCATGCTGACCACTCCCCGTCTATCATGGGAGAACATTTAGAACAATTCCAAATCCTGAATCATTCAGAAGAAAGGACACCTGCATGAAAACCAAAGATCCCATGATGAAGAACGACCTCGGCGACCATCAGCCGAGCCGCAATGATGTCAGGGGCTCCCAACCCGGTATCACCAGAGAGAACGGGGCGCCTGTCATCAACAACCAGGACACCATGACGGCGGGGCAGCGGGGCCCCCAGGTCATCCAGGACGCCTGGTTGATCGAAAAGCACGCCCACTTCAACCGCGAAGTCATCCCTGAACGGCGCATGCACGCCAAAGGATCGGGCGCTTTCGGTGAATTCACCGTCACCCACGATATTACCCGCTATACCAAGGCCAAAATCTTTTCGGAGATAGGCAAGAAGACCAAACTCTTTATGCGCTTCTCAACCGTGGCGGGTGAGCGGGGCGCGGCTGATGCCGAACGGGATATCCGGGGTTTCGCCGTCAAGTTCTATACCGAGGAAGGCAACTGGGATGTGGTCGGCAACAATACACCGGTCTTTTTCTTCCGGGACCCCAAGAAGTTTATCGACCTCAACCACGCCGTCAAAAGAGATCCCCGGACCAACATGAGATCCCCCAACACCAACTGGGATTTCTGGTCCTCCCTGCCCGAGGCCCTGCTCCAGGTCACCATCACCATGAGCGACCGGGGCATTCCCTCCTCCTACCGCTACATGCACGGCTTCTCCAGCCATACCTACAGCCTGATCAACCAGGCCAACGAGCGCGTCTGGGTCAAGTTCCACTTCAGGAGCCGCCAGGGCATCCAGAACCTGACTGACCAGGAGGCGGCCGCGGTGGTGGCCAATGACCGGGAAAGCCACCAGCGCGACCTCTACAACGCCATCGAGCAGGGCAAGTACCCCCGCTGGACTCTTTTCATCCAGGTCATGACCGAAGAGGAGGCCCGCAAGATGCCATACAATCCCTTCGATCTGACCAAGATGTGGTTCAAGCGCGACTTCCCCCTGATCGAGGTCGGCGAGCTGGTCCTGAACCGCAACCCTGAAAACTACTTTGCCGATGTCGAGCAGGCAGCCTTTAATCCAGCCAACAATGTACCGGGCATCGGTTACTCGCCCGACCGCATGCTGCAGACCCGGCTCTTCTCCTATGGAGACGCCCAGCGCTACCGGCTGGGGGTCAATCATCACCAGATCCCGGTCAATGCGCCCCAGGGCGTCAAGAATCCCCACAGTTTCCACCGCGACGGCCAGATGCGGGTGGACGGCAACCTGGGCAGCGAGCTCCATTACGAGCCCAACAGCTACGGCAACTGGCAGGATCACTACATGGAAGCCGAACCGATCCAGGAGGGCGGTGACATTTACCAGTACGATTTCCGCCAGGACGACCACGATTACTACAGCCAGCCGGGCCTGCTTTTCAGGGCCATGACTCCGGAACAAAAGCTGGTCCTCTTCGAGAACACAGCCCGTAACATGGGCGATTCCACCCTTCAGATCAAACACCGCCACATCGTCCACTGCTACATGGCCGATCCGGATTACGGCAAGGGAGTGGCTGAGGCTTTGGGCATTGACATCAAGGAAGTCGATCTGACCCCCATGCGATCGGACAGCCGTGAGGCTTGGGAAAAAGACAAAGCCAGAGGCGCTGATCTCAATGTGCCGACTCAGCCTGCCTGCCCGGGGTCAGCCAGGGATCTTCCGCCAGAGGGCCGCGATACCAATGTGAAGGACCCGGCCTCCCTTTACAGCTGGGAGGAAGATCCCCACATCTTGTAAGGACAAGTTGTCAGGTCGGCAAAAACCGGTCATGACAAGTCAAGAGGGGGTGCCAAGGCGCCCCCTCTTTCTTTCTGCCTATCGATCGGCCGGTTAGGGAATGGTGGCTTCAATGTTAAAGCCGTCACCCGTCAGCCCCGTCAGTTGCTTGCCTTCGATCCGGTACCATTCGGATGCTGTCAGGGGAAAATCCAAACTCTCTTTCCCCGTGAGCGGCCCCGGCCGGACAGCATCTTGATCGATGCCAATGGCTCCCTCTTCGCCGGCAATGGTCACCATGTAGTGACGGGCCTTGCCATCATCATCCGTCAGGAAATACTGGCCGGCAAAACCGTAGGGAGTGCGGACAAACTCTGACCGCAATTTTTCATGACCGCCCTGGATAAAGCTGAAGACGAAGCCATCCGCTCCATCAGTGGGCTCGCCTGTGAAACTCACGGCCTCTCCATCCAGGTTATAGGTGAGAGAGGCCTTGTTTCCTGACCGCTCAAGTTTCATGTCTACTGCCCCGAAGATGGCCGCTGTCTGCTGGGCCGACAGTTCATCATCCCAGAGGATGGCCGCCGGCCACATCATGATGTCCGCTGTGGTGAAGCCAATTATCGAGAATACGGCCTCCATGCCATGGTCACGGAACGCATCAAAGGCGCGGGTCATCTTTTCGATCAGACCCGCTTTTGCCTCGAGGTAGGCTTCATAGGAGTTGCCGGATGAAAAACCCGGATTTTTGCTCTCCTCCCCCCGGACGGTCTCCGAAGGAAGCCCGTCTGTCTTATCGACCGGATCTGCCTTATCTGCTTTTTCAATCTGGTCGATCAGGCCGCCGATGCCACCCGGGACCAGCTTGTCCAGGGAAGGTGTCTTCATACAGCCGACGACCAGCAGACTGCTGGCCAGTACGGCTGCCACCACTATAAGTATTTTTTTCATGGGATTTATCCTGCCTTTCCGATCTTTTCTTCAGGCGTCTCCCATGAGGCTTTCGCCGATTTTATTATAGAGAAGCAAGGGTTCCCAAGTGGTAACCTGCAAGCCGGAAACTGGGAAATAGCCCGTTTTGCTCAAATCAGCTGGAGGGTCACCGATTTTTGGGCTTGATCCTTCCTTTTACCGCTGCCGCTTTTGCTATAGTGTGTTCACCAAATCACGCCCCTTATGCCAAACGCTTCCTGCCGTGCGCCTGAAAGAGATTTTCATCTGGAGGAGACCAACCATGAACCAGCCAAGCTTCCGGAAAGCCAAACCTGACGATCTGGACCAGGTGACGGATCTGCTTGCCCGGCTTTTCCAGGACCATGACCCCGCTTCCCTGCTGGAGGAAAACCGGGAAATCCTCCAGGCTGCAAATGAGACCATTTTTCTCGCCTGTTCAGGGAACAAAGCTGTGGGCATCAGCCATGTGGCAATCCGGCATGACTACGTGGAGGGCGCTTCCAGAGGTGACGTCTGTGGTTACCTGGAAGCCCTTTATGTCCTCCCCGCTTACCGTCACCGGGGAATCGGGCGCGGGCTGGTCCGCCATTGCGAAGACTGGTCACAAAGAAAAGGCTGCACCCTTTTTGCGTCCGACTGTGAGCTGGACAATGAGACAAGCCAAGGTTTTCATAAGAAGATGGGATTTTTGGAAGTTGACCGGATAATTCATTACATCAAGCCCCTGGATCAATCCCAGGCTGATTCGCCGTCAGGCTATTTTCGTCCCTGATCCTTGATCCTGCGCTCGATGTCGCGTTCCACGGCACGTTC
Organism: Fastidiosipila sp.; assembly: GCA_012511175.1. Lineage (NCBI taxonomy): Bacteria > Bacillati > Bacillota > Clostridia > Eubacteriales > Oscillospiraceae > Fastidiosipila > Fastidiosipila sp. Next base: position 4,208 of record JAAZGO010000007.1, read on the forward strand.
TCTGATAACCTCCCGCTTATCGTGAAGTTTCTTCCCGCGGGCCAGCCCGATTTCAAGCTTGACGCGGCCACCGGAAAAATAGGCTTTCAGAGGGACCAGGGTCATTCCTTTTTGCTGGACGGCTGCTTCCAGCTGGACAATTTCGTGCTTATGGGCCAGGAGCTTGCGGTCCCGCACCGGGTCGGGGTTGAAACGGTTGCCCTGCTCATAGGGACTGATGTGGGCACCGACCAGGAAAAGCTCGCCGCCTTTGACGGTCACGTAGGCTTCGCCGATGCTGAAATGCCCCTGGCGGACGGATTTGACTTCCGTGCCGGTCAGCACCATCCCCGTCTCCAGCCTGCGAAAGATGTGGAAATCGTGGCGGGCCCGCCGGTTCTCAACGATCAGCTTGGTTTTTTTCTCTTCTGCTTTCATGGCGCCTGCCGATCCAGGAATTGATTGACCTCTTCCAGCTCCGCCATGGGAATAGCGTTCAGGCTGGCATCTGCCTGCCTGCCGGAACACCAGGCGTAGTAACCGGCCGAAGCGATCATGGCCGCATTGTCCGTGCAATAGGAAAGCGCGGGGATGGTCAGGCGGACTCCCATTCTGTCCGTCATGTCTTCCATGGCTTCCCTGAGGCGCTTATTGGCTGAGACGCCGCCTGCCACCACCAGTGAGCGGTAAGGACCGGAAAGCAGCGCCTCCCGGGCGTGGTGAACCAGAGTCTGGACAACTGTTTCCTGGAAGGTAGCTGCAAAATCGGACAAACTGCAGGATGCGGGCCAGGCCGCACCCTCTTTTTCAGCTTCCCGCATCAATTGGCGGTGGCGATTGATGGCCGCGGTTTTGACCCCGCTGAAAGAAAAGTCCAGGGAATCGGGAAAGAGGGTGATCGGCAAGGAAAAGGCCTGCCGGTTGCCGTCTTTTGCCGCCTGCTCGATCAGGGGCCCTCCCGGGTATCCCAGCCCCAGGGTCCGCGCAATCTTGTCGAAGGCTTCACCCGGGGCATCGTCCCGGGTCCGGCCCAGAACCACAAAGGAGCAGTAATCCCTGACTTCAACCAGGCTGGCGTGGCCGCCCGATACGATCAGGCACAAAAAGGGAGGGGCCAGCGAGCGATCCGCCAGATAAGCCGATGCAATGTGGCCTTCCAGATGGTGAACAGGTATGAGCGGCAGGCCGATCGATGAAGCCAGTCCCTTGGCTGCCGCGATGCCGACCAGGAGGGCTCCGACCAGGCCCGGTCCGTAAGTGACGGCAAGTGCGTTCAGATCTTTCAGGCCTATCCCCGCTTCCTCAAGGGCCCGGTCGATTACCGGCAGGATGGTTTTAACATGTTCACGGGAGGCCAGTTCCGGGACAACTCCGCCGTAAGAGGCGTGGAGATCGACTTGTGACGCGACCACACTGGATTTGACCAGGCGCCCGTCAAGGACCACCGCTGCGGCGGTTTCGTCGCAGGATGTTTCAATCCCCAGCACAAGTTTTCCCATTTCCTGAACCATGCCTATCCCCTGCTGTCACCAATCAATGTACAATAGAATAGCGGGCCGGTCTATGATTGTACCGCCTGAAAACCCCGATGGCAAGGAGCTTTTTTTGAGGAAGAAGCCTTACATCCTGCGAAGTAGAAAGAAAAAATCCCGGGTCAAGCTTTTTCTGATTGCCCTGGCTCTTCTGCTTGTTTTCGTGGCCGGTATTGCGGTGACCAGCCTGGTAAAGGCTGACCGGCTGATGAAACAGCCTTCCGAGCCCATCCCCCCCTACGCCACCAATCTTCTGCCCTCCTTTCAGTCTGTATCCTTCAGCTCAGGCGGCGGCCAGATCACCCTCAAGGGCTGGCTGATCAAACCTGAAGGAGAGATCAACCGGGGAACTGCCATTTTGGTTCATGACCAGGGCGGCAACCGTCTGCCCTTCGGCCTGGATTCCGCCCCCCTGATCAGGCAGCTGTCCCGGGAGGGTTTTTATACGCTCCTCTTCGATCTTCGTCACAGCGGTGAATCCGGCGGCAGCATGTCTTCCTTCGGTTATGCGGAATATGAAGATGTCCGGGCCGCTATTGCATGGACCCTCCAGCACGTCCCCTCTTCACCTTTGATCCTTTACGGCTTCGGGTCGGGGACGACCGCTATCATGCGGGCACTTGATTCCCTGGAAGACGACGCCCAAAGAAGCGACGATGAGACCCTGGCAAAAGAGGCCTTGACGGCTCTGGACCGGATCGGGGCCCTGATCGTGGATACACCTGCCCGCGACAGCGATGCTTTTATCAGCGCGGTCATCCGGAAGAATAACAACAAAGCCCTTTTCTGGCTCCCTGATGCCGTTCCCTACGCAATCCGCCTGTCAGCCGGCAAGAGCGTCAGGAAGGATTATTTTGCCTACTTTTCCTCCCTGCCCCTCCCCGTCATGATCATGGGTCACGATCAGGACCCTTTCCTCAAAACCAGCAATTACCGGCCGCTGATCGATGAGCGATTGAGGCTGCATCCCGAAAGGACTGCCACCCATCTGGTCCCGGGCACCGGTCATCTGGAGGCTTATTCCGGTGACCCTGATGCTTACATGGAGGCACTGGCTGCTTTTCTTGCCCGCTGGTTTCCCCCAAAAATGGACTGACTCCTGCGCCTGATTTACAGGTGTCATACCAGGCAATATCGCTTGATTTCTCCTGGACGTGTACGAAAATCCTGAACCTGCCCGGCTCTGCAGGTTGGATTGCCGGATTTCGCTCTGCTGCAAATGCATGACTGCCGGCTCAATACGATCCCCCCAATACCCGCCTGTGCGGACCGGATTGGCCAAGTGGACTCAAGTTTCTGTTTCATCGGGAAGCGAAGCTGAGCAGGATCGCTGTTTCAGCGGAATTGGATATGTAGTTTTGTCCTTATTAGCTCGAAAAAACAATTGACGAACACCTCAGAACTCGTACTTTTATTACCCAAAAAGGAGCCGTCCCGCTCAGAGACGGCTCCTGAATGTTTTCCTGTTGGCAACAGGACAATCGCTTTTAACTGATCCTCATTCCTTTGAGAGTGCCCGCTTTCTCAAGACCAGCGCCGAAGAACCGAGAAGTACCATCAAAGGTGCCAGGTACAGCGTACCGGGCAGTCGTACACCGGTCGCCGGTGTTTTAATTTCGTCTTCATTGCCAAGGACCAGTGTTTCATCTTCAGATTTTTCCGCGCTCTGCCCATCACCATCAGCGGCTGTTTGATCACCGCTCCCGGTTCCGGACACCTGGGTCTCATCATCGTCTTCAGGGCTGCCGCTGTCGCCTGCTGGATTGCCAGGGTCTCCTTCATCCTGATCACCGGCAACCAGACCGCCATCACCCTGATCACTTCCGCCGTCCGCGCCGGTTGATCCGGAATCATCCCCGCCGCCTGGTGATTCCCCTTCGCCGCCAGGTGTTTCGTTCCCGTCGCCGGGCGTTTCATTCCCGCCGCCAGGCATCTCATCTCCACCGCCGGGTGTTTCGTCTCCGCCGGGTATTTCGTCTCCGCCGCCGGGCGTTTCATCGCCGTCGCCAGGCGCTTCATCGCCGTCTTTAATTCTAAGGACATTATAGAAGGTTACGAGTACTTGACCATCTTTGCTGATTGGACCGCAGGCCACACGCCCCTCCTGACGGTCGCCATCATTGATGGTGTAATAGACATCGTATCGATCGTCTTCTTCTTCGGTCACGTTGAAAAATTTCCACTTACTTGAAGGCGAGATTTCCACCTTTTCATCGTGACCCAGCGTATAGTTGTCAACATTCGGATAACTGCTGTCTATACTTGTATCAGTATGAAAGAAAACTTTGAATGAAAACTCCCCTTCAGTCGTTTCACCTTCAACGACCTTCTTGACCACGAATCGGGGTGTTGGTGAAACAGGCTCCCAGTGGTTGGCAAAGGTGACGGTTACCTTCTTGACGTTACTTCCAAGAGCCCCAAGTTTCACCCATAGTCCGCCCAGATCCACTGCATGGAGGGGGGCGGGCTTGACGTTATCGGGGGACTGCTCGAAATATTCGTAATCCACTTTGACTGACGTCTTGTAGCCCTCGACCGCCGCTTCACGAATGGTGTACGGGTAATGGGGATTCACCGTATAGGATTTGTGACCCAAATCGCCAAGCTGAAATTTCTCATTGAGAGGCTGGCTGATGATTTCTCTTGTGATTGTCCCCTGTTCAATCGAAAAGTCGAAGACCCGGTCGTCAGGCGGATTGCCTGTCACAACTTTCCTGATCTCGATGACCGGGAAGGCGGGTGGTTCAAGAGCAGGATTCCATTTGTTATGGAAGACAATAGGATGTGATTGATCCGCGACAATCCAGCCGCTAACCGTATCTTTGCTAAGACCGAGCTTGTCATTGTCCTTATCACCATCATCTACAGTCACCGTATATCCTTCATGATTTATTTCCGTGACGGTATAGAGGGTCTTTTCGGGCAGATTTTTCACATCCATTACACCGTCGGGTCCAAGCGAAAAATTCGCTCGCCCGTCTTTAACGGCCAAGCCTCCATAAGTGCCGTCGGCGATGGGCACTCCTTTCGCTTTTTCCAGCGTGACCGAAAACTCAAATGACGGTTTGTTAAGATCAATCGGATAATTCTCCAGCTTTTTTGTGATTTTCAAATGGCCCACTGCCTCCTCTGCAGGCGGAGCAGGTGGTTCCACATCCGATTTCTTGTAGGAATTGCGGAATATAAGGACGGTCTGACTGCCCTTGCTCATTGTTCCCGTAACCGTCCGGTTACCGTCATATTCGGCGCATGCATGCACCCCGTTGATCTCAACATTTGCCAGTTCAAAACGTTCATCATCTTCTTCGGTTACCTTGAAACCGTAACCATAAGGAATATTTCTGATTGTGTGGTCGTCATGGATACCAAGCTCAATCTTGTGCTGCACCCACTCTTCTCCGAATTTTCCATACGAATAGGTGAAAGTCACTTTGGTTCCCTCTGGAACCCGTCCCTGGTGTTCAGTCCGCTTTTGGATCACCAGTTCATAGCCTTCCTCCTTTCCACTTTCAGCCAGTACCCGGCCGGCCCCCGCGAGGAAAAGTCCAGTCACCATCAAGACCGCCAGAATCAGCGCTATCCAGCCGGCCTTTTTTCTTTTGCAAACATTGCCCTTCATTTTATTTGCATTCCTTTCCAAATGATTTTGCCAGGCATCCAGGCAAAAATTTAAAACCAACATAACAAGGCAAGGGGCCGGCCCGTCTTTTCCGGACTGATCAATCCCCGCCTTTGTTTTCTCTCTTCAGCGCCCACAGGACTCACCCTCCAGCATATGAAGAGCCCGCGCAGTGTCCGTTGAAACCAGCAATTTCTCATTATCGGTATTAGTCGAAGAAACCAGGGTCTTTCCCCCATCCTCCGAGAAGGCCTGCACAGTCATGTCATTGCTTTGAGGTAAGGCGCCTTCGGCCGGGGAAGCATCTCCCCTGCCCAAAGCTTCTGTCCGAAATGGTGCCAGTGATGTCAGGCTGACGATTGCGATCAGCAAAAAAAGCCGTGCCAGCCAAACGAATGGTTTGTGGTTCCTGTTAATCTCTTTCACCTTGGTTCTCCTCCCTGAGGAACTTCTTCATCGTTCTAGGGATTCAGCCCTTCGCACCAAGTTCATGCAAGATTTGAATAGCTATTCAGGATTTACAAATATTATCCTGTCTAATAATATTCACTTGTTTCGACTGGTTAGCGCTTAGCCCTTCATAAGCTCTCTAAAAAAGCCCAGACGAAGTAAAGCTACCAAACTGTAATGAGAATGTCAAGAGCAAAAGTGAGGATTTGACAAAATTTTTCAGATATTTTGCCGATTCTTTTGTAATTTGCTCAAAATTTGACGAAAAATCACCAGTGGCGACACAGAATTGCTTGCAAACCAATTAGTAGTACTTTTCCCTATAATAGTAAGCAGGCCGCTCATTCAGCTCTTTTTCGCTGAATGATTATCCGTCTCTGAAAAAAGAGCATCTGTCGATGCACTGGATTCAGTGTGAGTATCTCACCTAACTGGCACCGGCATTCTGTCTCAATCCGGTTGACTTTCCAGCGTTCACGGCATGCTTTCGCAATTGCGGCTACCTTCTGGAGGGACGTTATGATGCTCAAAATCCGGAGCGCATGCCCCGTATGCTCTTTAGTTGTCTTGTTCCGCTTCCGGGAATCAAGCGCTCCCTCCTCTTTTTGAAGTACCTTGTCATGAAAGTTCTCATCAGGAACAATTTCAGCGGGATTGATCTCAAAACCAACGGGTTCATCCGATGTGGAATGCCCGACAGATTCGGTGATCAGGTTCTCAAAACCACCCTTTGACTCATATTCAAATCCCTGGCGGTGCACGCCAGGACGATGACTGGCCAGCCTCTTCTCCCCCATCTTCGCCGTCCGGGAACGCATGTGGATCTTTGGACTGGAGCCTGCCTGTTCCTTGTTTGCTCAAGGCTTTGAAACCATACGCTTGTGAATTGAGTCAGCCAAAAATCAGGGTCCGGATTTTTTCAGAACCAAGCTGCAGACTTTGGTCATAAGGGCTGCGATTCTTCCTCCTGGAGCAAGTTTCCGAAACTGGCAAAGCGCTTTCAATATGCCTATAATGGTGAAGGCTTTGGCGCCATATGACGATTGGATCGGCCGCAAGCCTTCACAGCAACCCTGGCCGCTGAAGGCAGATCCTGAAGGCCAATGATTGAAAGGAAGACAGGCATGAACGGTATTTTTTCGGTTCCCCAGGTAAGCAATGAGCCTCTTTCGGACTATTCACCGGGTTCCCCGGCCCGCGCGTCACTCAAACGCGAACTCAAGCGGCAGGCCGGTATGGTGGTTGATATACCGGTTTTTATTGGCGGTCAGGCCATTGAGACCGGCAAGATCAAAGAGGTGGTCATGCCGCACAATCACGGGTATGTCCTGGCCCGGGTTCATCAGGCAGGCGAGAGTGAACTCCGGCTGGCCATGGACACGGCTGTGGAAGCCAAGGCCTCCTGGGCCGCCATGCCGGCAGAGCACCGCCAGGCCATCTTTTTAAAAGCTGCCGACCTTCTTTCAGGCCCCTGGCGCGACCGCATCAATGCCTCCACCATGCTGGGACAGAGCAAGACCGTCTTCCAGGCGGAAATTGATTCGGCCTGCGAACTCTGCGACTTCTTCCGTTACAATGTGGCTTTTGCCGACCAAATCTACCGCATGCAGCCGGAAAGCTCCAAGGGGATCTGGAACCGGATGGAATACAGGCCGCTTGACGGCTTCGTTTTGGCCATTACCCCTTTCAACTTTACTTCCATCGGCGGCAACCTGCCGACCGCCCCTGCTCTGATGGGCAATACAGTGGTCTGGAAACCGGCCGGCACGGCCTCACTGGCCAGCTACTATTTCTATTTGATGCTCAAGGAAGCCGGCCTGCCTGATGGGGTCATCAACTTTGTGCCTTCGGCCGGCGCGGATGTCGGCCGGATCGTTGTGGCCGACCCGCGCTTGGGAGGTATTCACTTTACCGGTTCAACGGCCACCTTCCAGCAGATCTGGCAGCAGGTAGGCTGCAATATTGCAAATTACGGGCAGTACCCCCGCCTGGTCGGCGAAACGGGCGGCAAGGATTTTGTATTCGCCCATCCCACCGCCCACCTGGAGTCCCTGGTCACAGCTCTGGCGCGGGGCGCTTTTGAATACCAGGGACAGAAATGCTCCGCCGCTTCCCGGGCTTACATCCCGCAAAGCCTGTGGCCTGAAGTGGAAAAATGCCTGCTGGAGGAGATCGATCAACTGAAGGTCGGTGATCCCGCTGAGTTTGATACTTTCATGGGAGCCGTGATTGACCGGACCTCTTATGACAAGATCAAGGGCTACATCGAAGAGGCCCGCGCGTCAGATGATGCCCGGGTTCTGACCGGAGGCTGTGACGATTCGAAAGGTTACTTTGTCCAGCCGACGGTCATCCTGGCCAAAAAGCCGGACTACGTGACCATGGTGGAGGAGATCTTCGGGCCTGTCCTGACCGTCTATGTCTATGAAGACGACGAACTGGACGAAGCCCTGCGGCTCTGCGATACCTGCACACCTTACGGTTTGACCGGAGCTGTCTTTGCCCAGGACCGCCGGGCCCTGGTTAAGATGGAAAGAGCCCTGGCACACGCGGCCGGCAACTTCTACCTCAACGACAAGCCGACGGGGGCCGTGGTCGGCCAGCAGCCCTTCGGCGGCTCGCGCGCCTCCGGCACCAACGATAAGGCAGGATCCCTGCTCAACATGATCCGCTGGACCAGCCCCCGGGCCATCAAGGAGAACTTTGTCCCCATCACGGGCGTTGCCTACCCCTATATGGAGGAAGCCTGAGATGAAAGGGGAGCATTCGTCACTTCGCATTGAAGAACACCCTATCCTGGATTTCGGCCATCGAAAGGATATCCCTTTTACCTTCGATGGCCGGCCCCTGACAGGAAAGGAGGGCGATACCATTGCTTCAGCCCTTCATGCCAATGGCGTCATGGTTCTGGGCTACCACTTCAAAACGGGAAGGCCCCGCGGTTATTATTGCGCCATCGGCAACTGCTCCTCCTGCCTCATGATCGTTGACGGCAGGGCCAACGTCAGGACCTGCACTGAACCCCTGCGGGCGGGCATGGTGGTGGAAACACAAAGGGATCGGGGGGTGCCGGATGTTTTATGAACCCGATATTGCTGTCATCGGCGGGGGACCCGCCGGCCTCATGGCCGCGGTCACGGCGGCGGAGGCCGGCGCCTCCATCCTTCTGATTGAAAGAGACGGCCACCTGGGCGGCCAGCTGGTCAAGCAGACTCACAAGTTCTTCGGCTCGGAAAAACAGCACGCTTCGGTACGCGGCATCGATATTGCCGGCCTTTTGAGCCGGAAGCTGGCCGGTTTTTCAGATCTGGCCAGCGTGTGGACCGATGCGACTGCCATCGGACTTTACGAAGACGGCGTTCTGACAGTGGAACACCGGGGACGTTACAAGAAAGTCCGGCCGGAAAGAATCATCGCGGCGACAGGTGCCTCGGAAAAGTACCTCTCCTTCCCCAATAATGACCTGCCAGGTATCTACGGGGCCGGAGCTGTCCAGACCATGATGAATGTTCATGGGGTCCGGCCGGGCAAACGGGTCCTCATGATCGGAGCGGGCAACATCGGCCTGATTGTCAGCTACCAGCTCCTGCAGGCCGGGGTTGAAGTAGCTGCCATTGTGGAAGGCCTGCCCGCCATTGGCGGCTACCTGGTCCACGCCAGCAAGATCCGCCGGGCAGGTGTCCCCATTTTGACTTCCCACACCATCGTCCGGGCCGACGGAAAAAATTCGGTTGAATCGGCTGTTATTGCCGGGGTCGACCGTTTCTGGAATATCATCCCCGGCACGGAAGAGACTGTTGCCTGCGATGTCATCTGCATCGCGGCCGGCCTCTCCCCCTTGGCCGAACTTCTCTGGCAGGCCGGCTGTGCCATGCGCTATGTCAAGGAGCTGGGCGGCCATGTCCCGGTTCGCAACGACCGGCTTGAGACAAGCGTGCCCGGCCTTTACATCGCGGGTGACCTGACCGGCATCGAGGAAGCCAGCGCTGCCATGGTCGAAGGACGCCTGGCAGGGCTTGAGGCGGCGGCCTCACTTGGCTTGAAGACAGATCATTATGAGGAGGAACGCCTGGACTGCCTGGAACAGCTGCGCCAGCTTCGGGCGGGTCCCGCGGGTGAAAAGATCAGGGAAGGCATTGTGCGAACCCTCTTGGGCCCGTCCGGCGAGGAGGTGGACCATGCTGTATGAGACAGGCATTGTCACGGACGATCTTCTGGAAGCCGCCCTGCCTTCCCCTGAGCGGCGGGGCAAGGGTCCCTACGCCGTCATCGAGTGTTTCCAGGAGATCCCCTGCAACCCCTGCACCATCTCCTGCCCCTTTGACGCCATCCTGCCCATGGAGGACATTAATGACCTGCCGGAGCTGGTCCCCGATCTTTGTACCGGCTGTGGCATCTGTGCCGGGGTCTGCCCCGGCCTGGCCATTTTCATTATCGATGAATCCAGAGGAGACGGGACCGCCAGGGTGACCATCCCCTACGAGTTTGTCCCCCTGCCCGAAAAGGGTGAGGTGGTGCAGGCCGTGGACCGGGCCGGCGCCTATGTGGCGGACGCAACTGTCACCCGGGTTTTGTCAGGCAAAAAATCCGGCACGCCCCAGGTCACCTTGTCAGTTCCATTGGACTGCGCGCAGAAGGTCCGGTTCTTTCACCTGATCAAAGAGCAGGATGTCAAACTTGATGCCGAATCAGAAAAAGAACCAAGAGAAGATCAGCAGGTCACCGCCGAGGCCACCATCATCTGCCGCTGTGAGGGCATCACCGTTGGAGATATTCGCAAGCTGATTGAAGAAGGCTACACGACCGTAGATGAGATCAAGCGCATCAGCCGGGCTGGAATGGGCCCCTGCCAGGCCCGGACCTGCGGCCCCCTGATCGCCGACCTGATCGCCAGGATGACCGGCAGACCGGTAGAGGAGGTCGAACCTTCAGCCCACCGGCCGCCGACCCGGTCGCTTCCCATTTCTTTTTTCATGGAGGAGGAAGAAGATGTCCTTACCTAAAAGTGCTTCGGTGGTTATTGTCGGCGGCGGTGTCTCCGGCTGCGCCATCGCCTGGAATCTGGCTAAAGAAGGGGTCAGGGATGTTGTTGTTCTTGAAAAAGATACCCTGGGCAACGGGTCGACGGGACGCTGCGGCGCCGGGGTCCGCATGCAGTGGGGCGCCAAACGGAATTGTCAGCTGGCCTTGTTTTCCATTGAGTTTTTTGAAAAGGCCAATGAAATCCTTGAATACGAACGGGACATCGAGTTTGACCAGTCGGGTTACCTGATTGTGGCAGCCAATGAGAAGGAGGCCCAACAGTTCAAAAAGAATGTGGCCCTCCAAAACAGCCTGGGCATTGATTCCAAGTACTTAACGCCGGGGGAGGCCCGGGAGATTGTCCCCCATATCGATACCTCACAGTTTGTGGCAGCCACCTTCTGCCATCGCGACGGCCATCTTAATCCCTTTCATACTACCGAAGCCTATGCCCTGGCGGCCGAACGGCTGGGCGTTCAGATCTTCAAGCACACGGAAGTGGTTGGCATTGAAGTGAAAAAAGGGAAAATTGAAGCGGTGGAAACCGATCAGGGCCGAATCGCGACCCCCATCGTGGTCAATGCCGCGGGCGGCTGGTCCAAGGGCATCGGGGCCATGGCAGGAGTGGACATCCCCATCTTTGTCCAGCGCCACCAGATCCTGGTGACGGAGCCTCTTGAGCCTGTCCTGAAACCTATGGTCATGGGTTTTTCCTACAACATTTACATCCAGCAGGTCCCCCATGGGTCCATTATCATGGGGCGGAGCGACGATTCTGAGCCGCGCGACCTTCGAATTACACCGGGCTGGCGTTTCATGGAGGAGATGACCAAGACCTGCGGAAAGCTGCTCCCCTACCTGCGCTCGGCCAGAATCCTGCGCCAGTGGGCAGGTCATTACTGCAACACGGAAGACGCCCAGCCCATCTACGGGCCGGTGCCGGGCCTGGAGGGCTTCTTCCTGGCCCTGGGTTTTTCGGGCCATGGTTTCATGCTGGCGCCTGCCACGGGCCAGCTTATCACGGAAATGATCCTGGACCGCCCCCTGACCATCGATGTTTCGGATCTGGATATCGGCCGCTTTGAGCGCGGCCAGCTCTTTTTTGAGTATTCGGTGGTTTAGTCTATTTCATGAAACCGCTGATGATCCGGGCCTCAGCTTCCTTTTCGGAGAGACCCAGGGTCATCAACTTGGTCAGCTGTTCGCCTGCAATTTTCCCTATGACGGCCTCGTGGATGAGCTCGGCCTCCAGATGATTGGCGGTCACTTCGGGGATGGCAACGGCCTTGCCCTGATCCATTAAAATGGCGTCACATTCGGAATGACCCCGGCTCTTGTTATTGCCGGTCATTTGTGAGACAAATTTCTGACGGGATCGCCCCCGGACCACGGAACGGGAGATCAAGTGGGTACGTGACTCCTCTCCGTCCAGCTTGACGTCAAAAATGGTTTCGGCGGTCTGTTCCCCCTCGGTCATGATCTTTTCGCTGACGATCAGGCTGGCTCCGTCGCCGACGACTGCCTCGGTTCTCCTGACGGTTGAATCGACCCCCTGGATTTGAACGCTATCCATCTCCAGATGGCTTCCCGGCCCCAGCTCGATGACGGTGGTGGGATTGAGGACGCGTTTTCCTTCCCCCTCCCCGTAGTGTTTTTCCAGGTATTTGACCCGGGCGTTTTCTGCCAGGAAAAAGCGGTGAATGCCGTCGTGGGAGCTCTCGTCAGTTCCGGGGTTGTGGATGGCGCAACCGGCCACGATGGTGACATCCGCCCCCTCGCCGATGTAGAAGTCATTGTAGACCAGATCGTGAAGGCCGGTCTGGCCGATGACCACCGGGATATGAATGCTTTCATTTTTGGTTCCCGGCTTGACTCTGACCTCGATCCCCGGCTGGTCGGCCTTTGTCACAATGTCGATGTTGGCGGTGGTCTTGCGGCCGGCCCCCTCGCCGTCGGACCGGATATTGAAGGCGCCCATGGGCACATCATAGAGGCCTGTAACCTCCGCCAGCAGGTGCTTGTAGATTTGATCCTTGACCGGATCAACCGGTTTCTTGTTATTCATAGCTACCTCAGGAAACTGCATAGTAGTCGCAGGTGGCCCGGCAGTCATCGGCCGGGAGTATCAGACCGGGCAGAATCTCATCCCTGGGGCCGATTTTTTCAATCCGGCCCCCTTCCAAAACCATGATGGTATCCACCATGTTCAGAATCCGCTCCTGGTGGGAGATGATCAAAATCGACCCGCCGGTCACCTCATGCAGATGGCGGAAAACACCGATCAGGTTCTGGAAACTCCAAAGGTCGATCCCTGCCTCCGGCTCATCCAGAATGGTCAGAGAAGTCCCCCGGGCCAGCATCATGGCGATCTCAATCCGTTTCAACTCCCCACCCGACAAGCTCCCGTCCAGGTCCCGGTTGACGTAATCCAAGGCGCATAAACCCACCTCTGACAGGTATTCGCAGGCATCGTCCTTGGTTAATTCACGGCCCGCCGCCAAAGAGACCAATTCAAAGACTTTCATGCCCTTGAACTTGACGGGCTGCTGGAAGGCGTAGCTGATGCCCTTTCGGGCCCGCTCATCGACGCCCAGATCCGTGATGTCCTCCCCGTTGAAAAAGATCCGGCCAAACGTCGGCCTGATGATCCCCATGATTAGCTTGGCCAAAGTGGATTTGCCGCTGCCATTGGGTCCCGTGATGGCAACAAACTTGTCACCGGTCGCAAAACTGATGTCCCGCAGGATGTATTTTTGCTTGCCATCGTCGTCGACGGCAAAAGATACGTTTTGTAATTCAAGCATCTTGCTTCCTTTCAGCAGAACAGAGGTCCTATTTTCCTGGTCATTATAAAGCGTGAAAACGCAGGAAGGCGTATCGAATGCGAGACTCCCTATCAAGAAAAAGATAAGTCGAAAAACTCCAAGCGGCGGTCAGTCTTGCTCCAGGGATTTGAGATCTCTTTTCAGGAGCTTCAAAAATTGGTCGTGTGGAATAGCAAAGTTGCCGGTTACCGACTCATCGTTCCCGACTGAACGGGTGACCACGGCTCCCATGTTGACACGGGCCCGGTCACCTATTTTCAGTCCGTTGCGGATGGTGGCATTAAATCCGATCCAGACATCATCACCGACAACCACACGGCCGCCCACAACCGAATGAGCGGTGATGAGTGCTCTTTTGCCAATTTTGCAGCCATGGGCCACATAAACATGATTGTCCAATTTGCTGTAGGAAGAGATCCTCGTGTCATCCCAAGGATAAATGGCCCGATCGATGCAAGCATTGTTCTGGATTTCAACATGATCTTCGATGATGACGCCTCCTGCATGAGACACACTCATCACCTCATCCCCGGTCCGTTTGAACTCAAAGCCAACACCGCCCAGGATGGTTCCGGCCCTGATCACCGAATAATCCCCTATCACCGTGTCCGGATAGATCATGACAAAAGGCTCAAGCACGACGCCCGCTCCGATCACCACATTGGCCTCAGCTACATGAGCCTTTGCCGATACCATGGCAGTCGGGTCAATCCGGCTTGCAAATTCAGGCCGTCTATAGCCATCCTGGCTGCACAGGAAATTATGAAGGCGAAAAAAGAGTTCACGCGGGTTTGAGGTGATCGCCAGCCCGAAAGTGTCTGTGGACAGCGAAAGAGCAAGTTCATTCGTCGTCAGCAGCATGGTCAGGTTGCCGGGAATGTCTTTCACATGTCCGGCATCGTCGAGATAACTGAGCATGGCAAAGCCCTCAACCGGGACCAGAAGCGAGAGATAGTCGAAGGGGCGCTCGTTTCGGATTGATACCTGGCACTCATTCATCAGATGAAGCTGTTCAGACAAAAGCATCTCAATTCCTCCGTTATTTTGCAGTTCAGACCCTGCCTGTCGAACCGAAGCCTCCTCCCCGGTCATTGCCGATCAGGGATACATCGTCGACTTGAATCAGTTCAGGAAACTCGACTTTGGCGAAAACAAGCTGGGCAATTCTTTCACCAGACTTGATAAAAATGGTTCCGAGAGGATGCCCCTCACCGTCAAGATAGACTTTCATGTCAGGCAGGCCGAACGGAAGCAGGAGGCCCTGGCGTTCCCGGAAAAAATGAGCCATATCGACCGGATGGTAATGCTGGTTGAATGAATCGATCAATTCGGGGTGTTCCTGAAGATAGGAATAGGGATCGGTCAAGGATGCCGTGTTCTCGAAAACGACTGACACAAGGTCCCGGTAATCGGCGTCAATGGTGCCGGGTGAATTGGCGACGCGCAACCGGGTCCGCAGTGAGAGCCCGCTCCGCGGCCGCACCTGGGCTTCAAATCCGATTGGAATGGCTAATCTCACCCCCGTGGAAACAAGGACGGTTCTGCCCGGCTCAATGGCCGTATCCTCATGAGCGAACAAATCAAAGCCTGACGCGTCTACCGATGCGCGTACGGGGGCCTTGGCCCCGGCTTCCAGGCTATAGTAGAGTTCCGGGATCACCAGGATTCTCCTTCCATACCGTCATCTTACTGAATCAGGTCTTTTCTGACAAATTGAGCAGGCGGAATAGCTCACCCAGCTGTTCAGGGGTCAGCTGCTCAGCCCGGGCTCCGGAAGCGATTGCCTGTTCGCCAAGGAAGATCTTAATCTTTGGGGGAATGGCCTCATTCACTGCCCCTGAAAGTTTTAAGGCGTTGGCTAGATTCTTTCGACGGTACTGGGCAAGTCCTGTCAGAAAGCGATGGAATAAGGGATCAGAAGCAATTTCTCTTTTCCCCTCATCGTCCGAAGGCGTCAGGGCCATGAGCGCCGACGTAACGTTGGGCTTGGGGAAGAAAGCAGCGCGTGGGACGGTTCTTTCTTTTCGCCATTGCCCAAAAAGCTGGCTTGCCATGGAAAGGGTCCCATACTTTTTCGTTCCCGGTTGGGCCAGAATCCGTTCGGCGGCCTCCTCCTCGACCATAAAGAGCGCTTTCGACATCCCTGACAGACAGCTTATGGCAGTCAGGATCAGTTCGGTGGTCAGATAATAGGGCAGGTTGCCGAAGACCAGGAGGCGTCCTTCCGTCTTTCTAATGAGTTTATGGTAATTTGCTTGTCTCGCGTCTTCGTAAATCATTTCAGGTGGCCTTTCAAGGTCCCCGAACAGCTCATCGTGAAGGGGTTTGAACTTGCGGTCGATCTCAACAGCAAGGACGTGGCCAGCCCTTTCCGCCAATCGCTTCGTGATGATACCCGGGCCGGCCCCGATCTCAACTATAAGATCCCGGCAATCAGGCTGGAGGGTATTCAAGATCGATTCAATCACACGCTGATCGATCAGAAATACCTGACCCAATGACCGGGTCGGGAAAAGATTGTATTTTTTTAGCATTAGAAAAAGGGAGGGCGGCTGCCCCTCCCCGGTTTTTGCCTGTTTATTTGAGCTCACGGCCTGGCGATGACGTAGATGGCAGATACGCTGTTGCTGCGCGTCAGCAGAGAACATTCATCCGGATCGTAGCAGAGGTCCAAGCTGCCTCCACTTCGGTCGGCTACGACTCCGAAACCGTAGCCCTTGATGAAAAGGACTGTTCCCCGGGGAAAGATATCAATCTCACTGGCGCCGACGGCAATAAGCCCGCGTTGGGCGGGAATGCCTGATCCGGTATTGTGATTGGTTGGGGTGGTATGACCCTGCCGGCATGTGCCTCCTCTGGCCTTGATCTGCTGGCGGCAGACCTCCACGCCATCATAATGGGTTGCGTAGCGTGAACCGTATTGGTCGAGGAAACCGAAGGTCAGGCCATCCACCGTGATGGTTCCATCCCCATTGTCAGTGAAGTCGTTGTAGTGGCGGTTGATGGAGGGACTGATTTCCTTGTTGATCAGTCCGCCTTCCTTAATAATGTTGAAGTTGGCCCTGGCAATCCCGTCCGGTGTTCCCGACAGGACAAAAGTAAATGATGATTCACCCTGCCCCTTGTCAACGGGTTTTCTGGTCGTGGTGGGCGCCACAGTCGTGGTGGGCTGGGGAGTTGTCGCGGGTGTTGTGGTTGTTGTCGTCACGGTAGTTGTTGTCGCGGGCGGGTACTGACTGATGTACCTCTTCGCGACGTAACCGATTTCGTACCCTGCCAGGCGAACCTTGGCCCAGTCATTGCTCAGGGCGATGACCCGGAGAGGTTGGCCATATTCGAGCAGTTGCTTGACCGGTGAATCAGTGGAGGGCCCTTCACGCAGGTTCAGGCCTGACTCGGACAGGACATAGTAGCGTAAGTCCACCTCTCGAAATGTGGTGTTTGGCGTGGAAGTTTCGGTGCTCATTGAGACAGGAACCGTCTTGCGCGGACGAATCGTCGCCTTGGGGCGTGTCACCGGGCTTGTAACGGGAGAGTGGGTATTTTCATTGACGGGGGCCTGGACTTCATCAAGCAGGAAGATAAGTTCATTGTCTGGATGATGACGGTCGATCAGGCCTTCGACGTTGAAGAGGCCTTCTTCTGCGACCCAAGCGGGCTGGGTCAAGTGCGGTCCATTTTCTTCAGGATCCCTGGCTTGACCGTCGTTGATCAGCCGGAAGAGCAAGGCAACGAAAACGGTGGCCACCAGCACTGTGGCAGTCGTCAGGAGAATCTTATCAATTTTGCGCTTCTGTCGCATATCTTTTCGTACCAAGACTAAGCGGATGTACCACCCTTGTTTGCCATTTTACGATGTTTCCAGCCCAATTACAAACAAGAGGTGCGCCGGGACCTCTGTCTTCATCCAAGTGCAACTTCTTCCAAGCTTATCCAACTCCGATGATTCCGAGCAATTTCACACCCATGCCAGCGGCCAACTCCAGGTTCCGGATTGTCTTTCGCAGATCGGTACGGCGTGCCTGAACCAGTTGTACTACGGCATCCGAAGATTGGAGCACTTTTATTCCTTCAACTGTGTCAGCAATAACTCCAACACTTTGCACCGAACCTAACCCCTGCAAAGCATTAACCAGATTTTCACAGGTTGAGCCCTCAGCTTCACCCATAATGGCAATATGATAGGGACGGTTCGGATATGATTCCGGCTTCAAATTTTTGTCCAATCCCTCAATGACAGAGGCCAGATAGTCCAGGTTTTCTTCTTCATTTGTTTTTTTCTCGCGATAGAAAGTATTTTCCAGCCAACGATCAAAGCCGGCGCCGAATCTCTTCCTGTCCGATAAATTGGGAAGTGCGACGGATCCGATGTAGAGTAGTCCCAGCTGATCAGCTAATTCTTCAGGTGACCAGACAACAGCCGGTGATGTCGCCCGGAAGACAGCGAAAAAGGACGTAATCAAAATACCTACAACGGCACCAGCACCTCCAAATCTAATAATTTTGCGCCTTAGGTTGACCTTTTTCTCCACAATCTCTTCCGATAGCTGGACCGTCTGCTTTTCGAGTGCCTGTTCCAAGGCCTTCTTAACTTTCAGATCAATTGCTTCCTGATGCTGATCGATCATAAGACGCACTTCATTAAACTCTTTCTCCAGCCGCTCTCTTTCGCTTTTGATAAGGGGATTTGGCTCAAAAGATGCGGTGCGTTCCATTATTTCAACTTCAAAAAGATAGTTGACATCTAGATGCTCACGGATGATATCCGTAAAATATCCTTGTGCATCCTCCGCCAGTCTATCTACTGTTTCCTGATCAGGTGCAACTACTTCGAAATGTAACACCTGTTCGTCATCCAGATAGGCAGTTAAAAGCTCCTTAACCCACTTGGCTTCAACCCCATGCATGATTCGGTCGGCAAGGTACTCAGCAAATTTGTCGCTCTTGGCTTGCTTCAGAAAACCAAGGCTCAAGGAGTAAGTGCGTTGTTCATAGGTTTCTTCAGATGTTGGGGCAGGTTCTTCGGGAGTCACGATCACATTGAATGCCACTTTCGGTTGAGCCATTTCATCAATAGCAAGGTAGATACTGTTAACCAGACGGTCACTCAGATACCTGGATTGAGATTCGAGGGATTCTATCCGGTTCATGATTTCGATAACTGTTGGGTCGCTGTTAACAGTGTTTTTGGAAATTTCTTCGATTTCCTTGTCAGTCAGTGAAACTGCTTGTTTAGTAGATTCACTGGGTGCACGTCCATAAAAGAGAGCAACACCAACAAGAAGAAGAACCCCTGCAAGGGAATATACGATCATTTGCCGCCAGGATCGCAAGGTGACAAAGAATACATCTTTTATTTTCATTGTTTGCTCCGATCCTGTCATGGCATTGCTTCCCTGTCATTGGTTTTATCGATTATAACAAACAACTCTTCCAAATATCACCGCGAATGGACGCAAGCTGGCTTCTTTTTATTCATACATAATTTCATAGTATTTCTCGTATTCACCTGAAATGACATTCTCAATCCATGCTGAATTGCTCAGGTACCATTTGATGGTTTCCAGCATTCCCAGTTCAAAGGTAAAGGCTGGTTCCCACCCAAGATGAGTCCTGATCTTCGTGTTGTCAATGGCATAGCGTCTGTCGTGACCAGGTCTGTCTTTGACGTATTGAATTAAGGATTCCGTTTTCTCCAATGTTTCAATGATCAGCCGGACAATTTCGATATTTGCTTTTTCATTATTGCTGCCGATGTTGTAAACATCCCCGTCTTCCCCTCCATGAAGGACAGCATCGATCGCAGAGCAGTGATCATCCACGTGAATCCAGTCTCTGATTTGCATTCCATCACCGTAGACAGGAAGATACCTGTCGTTCAGACAGTTGTTGATCATGAGAGGAATTAATTTTTCTGGGAATTGGAAGGGACCGTAATTATTACTACTGCGCGTGATATTAACGGGGAGCCCGAAGGTTTCATAGTAGGCTCTTACAATAAGGTCGGCGCCCGCCTTTGAAGCGGAGTAAGGATTGTTAGGCAGGAGAGGCATATCTTCAGTAAATAGGCCTGTTTCACTCAGGGCACCGTACACTTCGTCGGTTGAAATCTGGACATATTTCACCCCCGGTTTGAATTTTCTGCAATATTTGTCAGCCGGATTGCACTTCCAGTGTTTTTTTGCAGTATCAAGCAAAACTTGCGTGCCAACAATATTGGTTGTCAGAAACACTCCGGGCTCGACAATGCTTCTGTCAACATGGCTTTCCGCCGCAAAATTCACGACCGCATCGATTTCGTACAATGAGAATATCTCTTCAATTTTTTCTCTGTCCCGGATATCGGCCTTGACGAATACATAGTTGGGGTGGTCTTCAACATCTTTCAAATTTTCAAGATTGCCTGCATACGTCAAGGCATCAGCATTGACAATCCGATAATTATGATGTCTTAGCATGTACTTGACAAAATTGCTGCCGATAAAGCCGGCGCCGCCCGTCACCAGAATGCACTTCATCTTAGCCTCCCAAATCGTGAGTTTCGTTCGCAAGAGAAAGGATATACTGACCGTATTCGGTCATCTCAAGTTTCTTGCCGATCGCCCTGAATTGCTCCTTTGTGATGAAACCTCTCCGCCAGGCAATCTCCTCCAAACAAGCGATATAGAAGCCTTGTCTGGATTGGACGGCCTCAACGTATTCGGAAGCCTTAAGCATGCCCTCGGGTGATCCGGTGTCAAGCCATGCCATGCCTCGCCCCAGAAGAACCACTTTGAGTTCGCCTTGTGCAAGGTAAACATTATTGACAGCCGTAATTTCCAATTCTCCCCTCGCTGAGGGTTCGATGTTTTTGGCGATTTCCACTACTTGATTATCGTAAAGGTAAAGACCCGGCACGGCGTAGTTCGATTTGGGATGCTGCGGCTTTTCTTCGATAGAGATCACTTTATGGTTTGCATCAAACTCCACCACCCCGTAAGGTCTCGCGTCCTTGACGGGATAGCCAAATACAACAGCGCCTTTATCCTGCATCTTTGCCTGATTCAGCACTTTGGTTAGATCCTGACCATAAAAGACGTTGTCTCCCAGTATTAAACAGACGCTGGAGTCTTCTATAAACGGCTCTCCCACAATGAAGGCATCCGCCAGACCCCTGGGTTTTTCCTGAACTTCATAGGAAAACTCCAGGCCGAGTTCGGAGCCGTCTCCCAAAAGCCTTTCATAAACAGGCGTGTCCTCCGGTGTGGAAATAATCAATATTTCACGAATACCCGCCAAGATCAAAACTGATAGCGGATAATAGATGAGAGGCTTGTCGTAGATGGGTAGCAATTGCTTTGAAACAGCTCGTGTCATGGGATAAAGGCGGGTGCCTTTTCCCCCGGCCAATACGATTCCTTTCATGGAGTCCTCCAAATCAATAGATCCAGGCTAGGACCGGGCCAGCACGATATCACAAATCCGATCAACATCACCCATGTCCAGATCTGCATAGAGAGGCAATGTCAGGATCCGATCGGCGATGTAAGCAGCTACAGGTGTATCGACTGAATGAAACCTCTCTTTGTAGCACTCGAATGTGCTGGTGAGGGGATAGAAATACTTCCTGGCAAAAACATTTCCCGCTTTCAGTCTCTCAAAAATCTCATCTCGATTCAACTCGTAACCGTCAAAAAGAACGGGAAGATATGCATAATTGCGCTTCACCCCATCCTGTAACTTGGGCAGCTTGATTCCTTCAATGTCGGCCAATCGCTCATGGTAACGCTCCGCAACCAATCGACGCTTTTCGATTTCCTCATCGATATGGCGGAGATTACATAATCCCATGGCAGCTTGGAATTCATTCATCTTCGCGTTGCCGCCAACATATTCGACTGTCTCAGGACCGGTTATGCCAAAGTTTTTCATGGCATTAAGTCTTTTTGCCAGATCATCTTCCTTGTAAGCCACGGCACCACCTTCAATTGTGTGGAATACCTTGGTCGCATGGAAACTGAACATGGAAGCGTCGCCAAAATTGGCAATGCCGACTCCATTGACGGTTACACCAAAGGCGTGAGCGGCATCATAGATTACTGTTATGTAGTGACCCTTTGTCAAGAGACGTTATTGTTTGGTTGCTTAATCCGATCTCTTCTTTCCGTGTCCTTTCTATCGAAGATATTTTCAAGGGTTTCGACTGTACTGTCCCGGCATTGG
>JAAZGO010000008.1 GCA_012511175.1 Fastidiosipila sp.
CAATAGCCGGGCGCCATTTCCCTCATGGAAAAACTCCCAAACCTGCGCATTAGGCGAGTTTGGGAGATAGTGGATGCCGTAAATGGATTGGGTGATTCAGCTCAAACTGTAAAAGTCAGGTTATAACAGAGATTGGCCGGGGCAAAAGGGCTCCCCTAAATCGACTCATGTTCCTCCATCCGCTTGCCGTAGTCTTTAAAACGCTCGATCATCAGGTTCATCTCATCTTCATCGAGAATGACCGGTTCTCCGGCTGCCCTGGCACGGCAATAAAGCTCACAGCAAAACTCAATTTCCTCGGTTACATTGAAGGCCTGGTTCAAATCACCGCCCCCAGCCAACAAACCATGATTGGCCAGAAGGCAGGCATTTCGGCCCTTCATGGCCTCAAAGGCGTTTTTCGCCAGCCTGACCGTCCCGTAGGTGGCATATTCAGCGCAACGGACATTGACGCCGGCGTAGGCGACCAGGTAGTGGAGGGGGGGCAGGTCGTGCCGCAGGCAGGCCACGGTCGCCGCGTAGGTCGTGTGGGTGTGAATCAGTGCCTTGATGTCAGTCCGGTATTTGTAAATGATCCGGTGCATATCGCATTCACTGGAGGGGATGGCTTCACCCTCCACGATTCGTCCCGTTTCGACCTCAATCACAACAACCTGATTTTCCAAAATCTCCTCATAGGGGATGCCGCTGGGCGAAATGGCCATGAGATTGCTTGTGGGATCCCAGACGCTCAGGTTGCCGCCCGTCCCCCGGGTCAGCCCCGTCCGTATCAGTCTTTTGCCGTAATCAATCAGTTGCCGGCGCTCTTCCTGCATCAACATATTCCATCCTCCGGCCTCATATTTGGAATCCTGCAACACTCCGAGTCTACCACGCGCCAAGGCAATCCATGACAAGTGGCGGCGATTTCCCCGGACGATAAGCCGATTTTCATGGACCATGCTTGGAGAACAGACCATGGATAGAACATTTTCTTGTCTTTGCAACCTGGTTGCCTTTCTCGTCGCTGCTGCCATGTCCTGGCGGGATATACGGACGCGGCTGGTAGCCGACCATGAACTCGCCTGGTTCGCCTTTTTTGCCGTGCTGCCCCGCCTTCTGGCTCCGCCTCCCCTTTATTCGGTTCCGCTTCCTCTCTGGCTGTGGCAAAGCGTAGAACTGATCCGGACATCAGGGGGTGGGGGTCTGCTCCTCATCTTGAAGCTCCCCGCACGCCTTGTAACAGGCCGGAACCTTCTGGGCATGGGTGACGTTCTCTTCACCCTTGCAGCCGGCTTCATGCTGCCTGCGGGCGCTTCCGTGCACATGGTCTGCCTGGCTTTTCTTCTGGCCCTCCCTTTCTCCCTGGCAAAGATCCTGGGCCGAAAGAAAAAGGATCCGCTGCCCTTCATCCCCTTTTTGACGGCCTCCGCTTTCATCATCCGTTTGCTGCCGACGTCCGCGCGCTTCTTTTGAACTTGCCCTTATCGTGCTAAAATGGATCAGTCCGGAAAAGGACAAAGGAACCATTCGGATGCCACGAAGAATACTTAAACCCCTGATCATTCTGATCGTCATCGTCTTGCTGATCGGGGCCGCCTTCATCGGGTACGGCCTCGGCTATCGCTATGTCCGGGAACAGGACAAACGGCTGGGTTATCTCAAGGACCGTTTTGATGCCCGCGGTTTTGCCCCCTTCAACAAGGATACGCCGGACGCCATTGAGATCTACATCGAGCAGCAGGCCAGCACGCGGGACATCGCAGAAATGCTGAAAGAAAGAGGTTTCATCGGAAACACCTTCGCCTTTGAATTCCTGTCCAAGTTCAACGGATTCGACGGCCAGTATAAATACGGCACCCACTACCTTTTGCCCGGCATGAGCTATGACGAGATCATGGTGGTCCTGACCAACCGGCCCCAGCCGGTCACCATCTCCTTCCCCGAGGGCATGACCTACCAGCAGATGAAAGAGAAAATGCTGGCCGCCGGCATGCGCTTCAACCCTGATTTGCTGGACGCCATGGTGCGCCAGCCGGGGCTTTTTGCCGACTATTCCTTCGTACCGCTCATCGAGGGTTCGCCCGGCCGCGACTGGTTGCTGCAGGGCTACCTGTGGCCCGACACCTACCAGTTCGACATCAACGCGACCGAACAGCAGATCCTGCGCATGTTCCTCAACAATACCGAGCGGGTGCTGGAAGAAGGCGGCTATTATGAACGGGCTGAGAAAATCGGAATGAGCCTGGACCGTGTCATCACCCTGGCTTCCATCGTTCAGCAGGAGGGGCCCATCAATGAGATGCCCATGATCGCCAAGGTCTTCCTGAACCGCCTCAACACCGACATGGCCATTCAGTCGGATGCCACCATCAACTACCTGCTGCTGGAAGACGGCCGAGATCCCTACATGTGGATAAAAGGCGAGGATGTCGACCGCTATCGGGAAAACGCCTACAATACCTATACGCACCAGGGTTTGCCACCCGGGCCCATCAATTCACCGGGAACCGTCGCCATTGAGGCCGTCCTCTGGCCGGCCACGGAGCGCACCTGGAAAGGAGCCAACTCCTACCTTTATTTCTGCGCTACCGGTGAAGGAACCAGCGATTTTTCCAAAACCCTGGCAGAGCATGAAGCCAAGGTCGCCCGCTACAGTTCCAAGTAAACATCAAGCGAGAAAATAAAGACAGAGCGCCAGACCCCCCAGGCAAAGCAAACCGATGATCCGATTGGCCAGCCGGAAGGGCCTCGTTTCGCTTTTTTTCCCCACTGCCCCACCCGCCTTTTCGCGCCTGGCCGGCATGCCCGTCAGCGCCAGGGGAGCCAGCAGAAGCACCAGCAGGGCAGAAATCATGGTCACCAAAAAGATGCGGATGCTCAAGGGATCGATCAGAGGCATTTTGAAAATGGCCTCGTTGAGCAGGCCAAACAGAGACCGGCCAAGCAGCATGGCAACCGCGAAGCCGGCCGACAGAAGTGAGGAGGCGAAAAGGGAACGGCTGGCGAGTCGCGCCCAGGAGGTCAGGAGAGAAAAAATAATCAGGACGGCCAGGCCGGGAGGATCGAGCGATACGGCAGCTGCCAGGAGCGCGGGCACAATACTCCGATAAAGGCGCCTGTCCCCGGCCATGTAAAAGGGTTGGATGATGCCCCTGTAGAGGAGTTGGTGCGAGCTTGCCGGCAGGATGGCCGCCGCCAGAAAAGTTAGAAATCCAAAAAGAGGAGCCTGATCCATGTAGAGCTTGCCTGCCCGCCAGATCAATGGAATCGCCAGCCACTTTTCCCATGACGGAGCCAGGGAAAGAGCCAGCTCGACTGAACACCAGACCAGCCAGCCGGCAAAAAAGCCGGCAGCCGGCGCGGCCAGAATGACGGGAATCGGCGGCCTGGTTCCGGCAAGCAAACGTAAGGACGGTTTGTAGATGGCCATCATGATGGATGCTGTGACCAGGGGAAGCAGACCGTATAGGAGCAGGGCGCGGAGCGAGAATGCCTCCATACCCGCAAGATAGCTTGAAGCCTCTGAAAGATGGCCGGTTCGGTCGAGGGCGAAAAAAGCACAGACCAGCAGGGTTGACACCAGCATGGCGACTGCGGCCATGGGCGATGTCCGCCTCAGCTCGGCCTCTTCCTGGATTTCGATTTTTCTACGCGTATCGACAAGCGAGAGCCGGGGCGGTGAATCGGAATGCCGTCCCGCCAGCTTGCCGGCGCCGTGTCCCCTCCCGTCTTTATCCATGCCAACAGTCTAGCACGCGGCTGTCAGTCGGGGGTGATCCGGGACGCCGACGCGTCACGGGCAGCCCGCCCCTTCCAGATGAAGCGGAGAGGTGTGCCGAAAAAGTCGAAATTCTCCCGGAGACGGTTCTCCAGATAGCGCTCATAAGAAAAATGGAGCAGCCTTTTGTCGTTGACGAAAAAGATGAAGGCAGGCGGCGAGACCGACCCCTGAGTGACGTAGTAAATCCGGAGGTGACGCCCTTTTTGCTGAGGCGTTGGATGGAGGACGATGGCCTCGGCGATCACCTCATTCAGAACACTGGTCGGCACACGGCGCCTTGATGATTCGCAGACACGGACGATCAGGGGCCATAGCTTGTCCAGGTTAAAACCCGTTTTGACCGAAACGAAAAGGATCGGCGCATAAGGCATGAATTCGAAACGCCGCCTGATTTTTTCCTCGTACTCAGCCATGCTTGTTTCTTTCCTGTCAACCAGATCCCACTTGTTGACAAGAATAATGGATGCTTTGCCGTCATTGTGGGCCAGGCCTGCCACTTTGGTATCCTGTTCAGCCGGCCCTTCGGCTGCATCGATCATGATGACCGACACGTCGGCCCCCTCAACGCTGCGCCGTGAACGGAGCGCTGATACATACTCGATCTGACCGTCGATCCGGGCCTTGCGACGCAGGCCGGCAGTGTCGTGGATCAAAAAGCGGCCGAAATCGTTTTCGACGAAGCTGCCTATGGCATCTCGCGTTGTCCCCGGGATATCCGAAACGATGCTGCGTTCCTGGCCGATCATCCAATTGGCAAGCGAGGATTTGCCCACGTTGGGCCGGCCCGTGATGGCAACGGCGATGTAGTCACCGCCCTCCTCCTCTGGCACGTCCTTTTCCATGGAGGCGGTCACTGCGTCAAGAAGCTCTGACAGGCCCAGTTTATGGCTGGCTGAAATGGCCAGGGTATCAGTGAAGCCCAGTTCGTAGAACTGGTAAAACTCCAGGGGTTCACTGCCGGGCCGGTCGGCCTTGTTGACGGCGACAACAATGGGCTTGCCGCTCTTGCGCAGCATGGCGGCGATTTTGAACTCGATGTCGGAGAGACCCGAATGAAGGTCGGTCAAAAAGCAGATGACGTCTGCCATCCCGATAGCGACCTCCACCTGGTTAAAAACCAGCCGCTGCATGTCATCGGCGGCAAACTCAATCCCGCCCGTATCGATGACAGTGAAAGTCAGGCCGTTCCATTCACATTCAGCCATGACCCGGTCACGCGTGACGCCCGGCTCAGGGCCCACAATGGCCGTCCGTTTACCGATCAGGGCATTGAACAGGGTTGACTTGCCGACGTTGGGCCGGCCAACGATGGCCAAAACCGGTACTGCCAACTTATTTTCCCTCCTCTTTGGAACCAACAAAAAGCAACGTGCCCCGGGCGCGCTGCTCCTCATTGTTCATCTGTGAATGTTTCCCCTATTTTTTTCCGTCGTCGACAGAAATGACTTCACGTCCATCGTAATAGCCACACACCTTGCAGACGCGGTGCGGCGCTTTGAGCGAATGACACTGCGGGCAGCGCACAAGATTAACCGGATTGATCTTCCAGTTGGCACGATGTGTGCGTGATCGCTTCTTGGACCACTTGCGTTTAGGTACAGCCATCGGTACACCTCCCCTGGCATTGTTTGTTGGTAAGGGCACCCCGGTCGGCGCCCCAAGTATTATACCGAACGACCGGCTGCTGTCAAATGACAGCGAAAAAGATACCGGTCAGTTTGAATGTCCGTTCTGCACCGGCCCTGTGCCGTTTGGCGTGTTATGATTCTGCCTCTGCGCCGTAACTTCCAGCTGGAGCCGGGTACTGACCGTATGGCGGTTCTCAAAGCCAAGCGAATAGCCCAGTTCAATCTCGCCGCCTTCCTCGTTGATGCTGCCCTTGGCCTCATGGGTCAGGACTGAAAAACGGACCGGCCCATAAGGGGTGGATTTGGCCTCCACCCGCTGGTCGCCCTTGATGAACTCCAGCTCCATCTCCACGCTGCCGGTACGTCTCAGGACGACACGCCCGTTGGGGAAAAGGCTGACCCGGGTCCGGGTCCCCCGCATCCCGGTGGCATCGCTTTCATCGTAGGAGACGGACCAGGTGTCATTTTTCTTTTCATAGGCAAGATGGCCGACTGTGGTCAGCCGGATAGGCCCGGAGCTCTCCCCGTCCGTCCAATGATTGCTCTCAAGGTGGATGATGGCATCCCTGTATAAGTCAGAAGGTGTGAACACTATTCCTCCCTGCCTTCGCACGCGTCCAAGTCAACATGATGAACGAGATCCACCGCTCTGTCAAGAATCCTGCCTGCATGGCGGCTGAACGCTTCCACGGAGTCACTTACATAATACTCCGTCAGGGCATCCTTTGTCTTTAACGACCGCATGCCTGACTTATCCAGGATCTTCCCGGCGGCGCGGACCACGGCTGGCGCGCTTTCGATCAAGAGGGTTCCGGCAGGCAAGGATTTGGCGATGGCTCCTTTCAGAAGCGGATAGTGGGTACAGCCCAGGATGACGGCTTCGGGCTGAAAAACGCTCATCTCTTCCAGGTAGTGGCGAGCAATCTGATCGGCCAGGTCTCCTTCCCAGATGCCTTCTTCCACCAGGGGAACGAAAAGCGGGCAGGCTTTTTGCATGATGCGGGGGACAGGAATCCCTTTTGACGACGAAAGCGCCCGGATCTTGTCGGAGTAAATGCCGCTTTCGACGGTTGTTGAGGTCGCCAGGATACCAATCCGGCCCCCCCCACCGACAGCGTCCAGTGCCGCCTCCGCACCCAGCTCCACTACTTCCAGGACAGGGACAGGGGCTGCCAGCTGCCTTACCGTGGCACCGGCTGCTGCGCTTGCCGTATTACAGGCCACCACGATCAGTTTGACCTGCCTTGAAAGCAGGTAGCGGGTGATCTGCCCCGCATAGTGCCTGATTGTTTCAGCTGATTTGGAACCGTAGGGTGAGCGGGCCAGATCTCCGACGTAGATCAGATGCTCACCGGGAAATGAGCGCTGGAGTTCTTTCAGAACCGTCAAACCGCCGATCCCGGAGTCGAAGACTCCGATCGGCAGACTTGCCTCTCGCATGGTCGATTCCCTCAATAGGCCTTGCCCCAGAAAACCAGATGCCTGGCATCTTTGCCGCAGACCACACATTTGGCACCGGCCGCCACCGCCTCATCCGCCATGCAGCGGGAAGTGGCGGTCGTCACCTCTTTGACTTTGGCTTCGCAATCTTCACTGCCGCACCAGGCTGCGCGGATGAAACCCGGCCTTGTCTCCATGGTTTGAACAAAATCCTGCCAGCTGTCGACGTCGTAAATCCGGGCGTCCATGCTCTTTTTGGCCTTCTGAAAAATGCGGTCATGGAGCGCCTCAAGAAGCAGCGGCAGGGTTTTGACTGCCTGCCCCAGCGGTATTTCAGTTTTTTCGCGGTTGTCTCTGGAAACCGCCACACACTGTCTCTTTTCCAGGTCGCGGGGTCCAATCTCCAGCCTGACCGGCACACCCTTCATCTCATGCTCGGCGAATTTCCAGCCCGGCGTGCGGTCACTGTCGTCCAGCAAGACTCGCAGACCTGCCGCTTTCAGGCGGTCAGTCAGCTCCTTTGCCCCTTCAAGGACGCCTGTCTTATGCGGCGCAACCGGAATCACCACCGCCTGGTAAGGCGCCACGGCAGGCGGCAGGATCAGCCCATCATCGTCTCCGTGAACCATGATGATCCCGCCGATGGACCGCGAGGAAATCCCCCAGGAAGTCTGGTGGACGAAGCGGAGGGTGTTGTCCTTATCAGTGAATTGGATATTGAAGGCTTTGGCAAAGCCATCGCCCAGGTAATGGGTGGTTCCCGCCTGCAGGGCCTTGCCGTCGTGCATCATGGCCTCCACCGCATAGGTCCGGACTGCGCCGGCAAACTTTTCCGACTCTGACTTGAGGCCGCGGAGAACCGGAATGGCCAGGGCGTTCTCGTAAAATTCGGCGTAAACCCCCAGCATATCCAGCGTCTCATCCATGGCTTCTTCAGCCGTCGCGTGCGCCGTGTGGCCCTCCTGCCAGAAAAATTCACGGGTGCGCAAAAAGGGCCGGGTTGTCTTTTCCCAGCGGACAACGGAGACCCACTGGTTATAGAGCTTGGGCAGGTCACGCCAGCTTTCGATAACCTCTGCGTAATGATCACAGAAAAGCGTTTCCGAGGTTGGCCGGATGCAAAGGCGCTCGGTCAGTGCCTCATCTCCCCCGTGGGTCACCCAGGCTACCTCGGGGGCAAAACCCTCAACGTGGTCCTTTTCTTTCTGCAGCATGCTCTCAGGGATGAGGAGCGGCATCATGATATTCTGGTGGCCGGTCTCCTTGAAACGGCGGTCGAGCTCCCTGGTAATCAATTCCCAGATGCCATAGCCATAAGGGCGCAGAATAATGAATCCCCGCACCGAAGAATAAGAGCAAAGTTCAGCCCGCAGGCAGATATCCGTGTACCAGCGGGAAAAATCCTCATCCCGGGGGGTGATGGCTTGAACCATTTTTTCGTCTTTACTCAAGATTCCAGTCTCCTAATCCTGTGTTTTTCGAAGGACTTCTGCCGTCTGGATGGCGATGGAGAGTTCTTCATTGGTCGGAATAACAAAGACCTCAATGGCAGACTCTTCCGTTGAAAGAACGACTTCCTTCCTGCGGATCAGATTGCGCTCCTCATCAATCGCCATGCCGCTGAAGCGGAAGCCATCGCAAATGCTTTTGCGGATCATTCCGTCATTCTCCCCGACACCTGCTGTAAAGACAAGGGTGTCAAGCCCCCCCAGCGCGGCCATATAGGATCCGATGATCTTGATGGCCTGGTAACAGAACATCTTGATGGCCAGCCCTGCCCGCTCATTGCCCTGGGCCGCAGCATCCTGCACATCGCGGAAATCCATGCTGACACCGGAGATGCCCAGCATGCCGCTCTTCTTATTCAAGACGTCATCGACCTCGTCCGGCGTGCAGTTGCCCAACTTGGCCATGAAAGGCGGGATGGCAGGGTCAATGCTGCCGCAGCGCGTTCCCATCATAATTCCCTCCAGGGGGGTCAGGCCCATGGAGGTATCAAGGCAGCGGCCGCCCCTGATGGCGGCAAAGGATGAACCATTGCCCAGATGACAGGTAATCAGGCGGAAACTTGCCGGATCGTGCCTGGTGATTTCGGCAGCGCGCCGGGCCACAAATTCGTGGGAGGTCCCGTGAAAGCCATAGCGGCGCATATCAAATTTCTCAAAATATTCGTAGGGGATGCCATACATATATGCTTCAGGCGGCATGGTTTGGTGAAAAGCCGTGTCAAATACCGCCACTTGCGGCACGCCCGGCATGGCTTTTTCCAGCACTTCGATCCCCGTCAGATTGGCCTGGTTATGGAGCGGGCACCAGCCTGAAGACTTCCGGATGGCTTTTTTGGCCTCTTCGGTCACCAGGGCCGGCTGGGAAAAATGAGGCCCTCCATGGACAACACGATGGCCCACCGCTGCGATTTCATCAAGTGATGAAATGACGCCGCATTCGCTGTCGACAAGCGTTTCCAGGAGGATGTGGACCGCATCCTTGTGGGTATCCATTTTCCTTGGCTGGTGGATGCTGCAGCCCCCATTTTCGTATTCAAAAAATGGCTCTTCAATGCCGATGCGCTCACAGATACCCTTGGCCAGCATTTGCTTCTTTTCGCTGTCGATGAGTTGAAATTTCAGCGACGAGCTTCCCGAATTGATAACGAGAATTAACATGATCGTCTCCCTTGCAAACCTTCCCCTGTATTAGGATGCCGCGTCTTTCTCGCATCCTGCTTCGATGGCCTGAACTGCTGTCAGGGCAATAACACCGACAATGTCGTCCGCCGTACAACCGCGTGACAGATCATTGACCGGACAGGCAACTCCTTGGAGCATGGGCCCGTAGGCCGCAGCCTTGCCCAAGCGCTGAACCAGCTTGTAGGCAATATTCCCTGCATTCAAATCAGGGAATATCAGGCAGTTGGCCATGCCCGCGACCGGACTTCCCCTGGTCTTCAGCGCCGCCACTTCCGGCACCAGCGCCGCGTCCGCTTGAAGTTCCCCGTCGATCAGAAGATCCGGCGCCCTTTCACGCGCCAGGCGTGTTGCCTCGATGATCTTGTCAGGCATTTCACCCTTTGCGCTTCCCTTGCTCGAATAGGAAAGCATGGCAACCCGGGGTTCCCGCCCTGTCAGCTGGCGCCAGGATTCCGCTGATGCCAGGGCAATTTCAGCGAGTTCCTCCGCAGTCGGATTGACATTCAAGGCACAGTCAGACATGAGGAACATGCCCTGATTCCCCAGAACACAGTCGGGAACCACCATCAGCATGTAGGCGGAAACCAGTTTGGTTCCCGGCCTTGTCTTCAGAATCTGAAGGGCAGGACGCAGGGTATCGGCCGTGGTGTTGACCGCGCCCGCGACCAGACCGTCGGCCAGACCCATTTTGAGCAGCATGATCCCGAAAGTGGTCGGATCAAGCAGGGCATCCCGGGCCTGTTCCGCAGTCATGCCCTTATGCTTTCTCAACTGGTGGAGCTTGCCGGCCATTTCCTCAAATCGGTCATGGGCTGACGGCTCAAGAAATTGGATTCCGTCAAAATGAATATCGGGAAAATCGTTTCGGACCTTTTTCCAGTTCCCGATCATGATAATCCCTGCGATTCGCTCTGCTGCCACCGCCGCTGCTGCTTCCACTACGCGCCGGTCGCCGCTTTCGGGCAAGACAATGGTCTTTTTCGCGCTTCGCGCCTCACTCATAATGTATTCGAGAAATTCCACGCCAATCCCCCGCATCCTGCAGCCTGACACAAGCCCCGGCTAGCTGCCTGATCTTCTTTCCCATGCCAAAGGCCAGAGGAAATTATAGCACAGTGTCAGCGCAGGGCGCCAAGGACCGCCGTGTTGTCTTCTGCCGTCAGCTTGAAGGTCCTCGACGTTTCTGCGGCCTGACTTTTACAGTTTGAGCTGAATCACCCAATCCATTTACGGCATCCACTATCTCCCAAACTCGCCTAATGCGCAGGTTTGGGAGTTTTTCCATGAGGGAAATGGCGCCCGGCTATTGTGTTA
>JAAZGO010000009.1 GCA_012511175.1 Fastidiosipila sp.
GGGTTTGTGTAGTGAATAAGCCGACAATCAGGAAGGGAATGGTAAAACCGAGCACATAAACGCCAACCAGCAGGAAACCCAGGCTGCGCTGCGCTGTTCCCGCTGCCATGAGCAGCACGCTGGACATGGCAGGGCCAATGCAAGGAGTCCAGGCAAAACTGAAGGTAAAGCCCATCAGGTAGGCAATCAGCGGATTCATGGCAAAACGGTCCAGCTTGAAGGGGAGCCGTCTGTCCCGGGACAAAAAGAATGAACTTCCAAAGACACCCAGCTGGTAGAGCCCGAACAGGATGACCAGAACACCTCCGCCAATCACGAAGGTGCGCCGATAAGCTTGGAAAAACTCGCCGGCCGCCGTGAAACCGAGCGCCAGAATAAAGAAGGTTGAGGCAATACCCAGCACAAAAAAGAAGGTATTCAAAAAAACGCGTTTGCGCGGATAACGGACCTCACCGTCTTCACCGACGTGGTAGGTACCACCCGCCAGATAACCGATGTACATGGGAAGCAAGGGCAGGACACAGGGGGAAAGGAAACTGACCAAACCCTGCAAAAAAACAGTCAGTACGGGAATCGAGTGTTGTATCTCCAATGCAGGCGGCATCTATCCCTCCCCAAAAAACCAGGCATCCCCCGGTCGGAATGCACAAGCAATATTCTAGCAAGTCCAGGGATTTTACCTGTTACAAGCGAAACGTTCACCTTCGACTGTGATAAACAAGACCTGGGGATCTGCCTGGCGGGCAATCCTGTACGGTCCGGGGCCCGGAAAATGGAGCAACCGGCCCTTGCCTGTTTCATCAAAGTCTAGTTCAGCAAAAACCTGACCAGCCGGTCATGCGTCTTTACCATGTCGAACCACCAGACCTCCTGGCCGCGGACGTAGTAGTAGCGCGTTTCTCCCGTTGCGGGCAGCTGGAGCTGCCGCCGCTGGTAAGTGAGCAGCGTGGGGGCCCGGTTGATGTAATCCTTCAGGTTGAGGTTGGTGTAAGTGTTGTTCAAAATGACCGTGGCAGCCTTGTAAAGGGAAGAACCGCCCTGATTGGCCATTTCATTGACAACCGAATTGATCACATTCCGTTGCCGCTGATTGCGTTGAAAGTCGCTGTCAATTTTGCGGATTCGTGCGTATTCCAGGGCCTGGCTGCCATTCAGCCGCTGACTGCCGGGCTCCCGCCCCAGATATTCCGCCTCCCGGCTCGTCAGGTTAATCGTAACCCCGCCAATGGCATCGATAATCCGGATGAAGGAAGTGAAATTGATGGCGACGAAACCTTTGATGGGAATCCCGTAGTTGGCTTCGACGGTCCTGATGGCGAGGCCCGGGCCGCCGTACGAGTAGGCTGCATTCAAGAGTCCCCAGGGGTGGCTTTTTGCGCCAATCTTGACGTACATGGCTCGCATGAGCGAAACGATATTGATCTTTTTTGTATTGTGGTTGATCGAGAGGATCATGATGACATCGGATCGCCCCTTGTAATTGTTGGTTCTGGAATCTATCCCGAAGAGCAGGATATTCTCGACCCCGGGCATTTGTTTCATTTCAATGGTGCCGCTTTGGTGCAATTCCGGCCTTTTTATCTCCGGCGGAACCTCCTCGTCATCGTCAAACCCATCCGGTTCCTCACCCTCCTGGTCATCCCAGTCGTCTTCTTCGGTAAAAATGTCATAGTCCATCAAGTTTTCAATTTTATAAAAGTCCTCATCTCCTTCGGAGACATAAGTGACTCTTGAAAACAGGTCGGCATAGATCAGGTAGACTCCGGAAAAAATGGAAATCAGAAAACCTGCCGCCATTCCAAGCACCAGAAATTTCAGGGGAAAGTGATGGCTGAATGATTCAGGCCCCGGCTTCTTTCCTGTTGCCCGGCCTTTGGTTTTTGTGCGGCCGGGACGCACCGGCCTTGCTCGTTCCGACTGTGGCACCTTGATCGACCTGTCCTTATGCGGATTATCCGGGAATGCCCATGAAACCATGAGCATTCCCGGAAAAAATAGATTTTATTTCAGTCCCGTCCAAAACTAGAACCGAAATGCCTTGCGAAAGCTCCACTGCAGTCCCTGTGAAAAAATCGCGCTGTAAAGGAAAAGCAGGACGAAGAAAACGCCTGCGATTACAAGCGTAATCAGCCAAAGCTTTTTCAGGTCCGCCTGTGACCCTGCGACTGCTGACATTACAGCAGCGGCAAAGATCAATATTGGCACGACATACATGAGAACCGAGATGAATGTACCCCCGGGCAGCACGACGCCAAGAATGAAGGCGATCAGAGAGACGGGCAGGACGACATTCAGGCAGGAGGAAAATCTGGCGAAGGTATGGATCAGCCGCTCCTCCTCTTTAAGAATAAACTTTTTGCAAACCCAGGCCATGGTCGGCATGGCTCCAAGGATAATCAGCATGAAAAACCACAGGAGGAAGAATCCCCCTGCGTGCCAGTTCATAATCCTGGCAGCTTCCAGCGTGGAAAACAGGGACACAAAGAAGGGAACGATGGCTGCGAACAGGATATGCATGGGCTCCCTTGTGCCGAAAAAGCCCTGAATCAGCCATTTGGGATATCGCTTTGCATCCAGGGCGAGGGCGGAGGGAGGTTTGGGCGGCTGGGACGGGTAAGGATAGGGGTAGGGGGCCTGCGGCGGTGGCGGGGCTGGCCCTGCCTGGTAAGGAGGCGGAGGAGGCGCAGCAGGGGGTATTGCCTGGGCTTGTCCGGCTTCCGCCGGGCTAGCTGCCAGAGGGGCTTCCTGTTTGGTTCCGCAGTTGCTGCAAAACATCGCATCGTCGGCAAGTTCCATCCCGCAATTCTGACAATTCTTCATTCGGTCTCCTCTTTCTTAACATTTGTCCGGCTTAATCCGGCAGACTCTTATCCGGTCAGGAATGTGTAGATTATAACACAGGGACCAAGGCGTTCATGGGGCGTCAGTCCTCTATGCCGCCCGCTGGCGGGCGCCCTCAAAGGGAGAAAAGTCCCTGCTCTTTGCCGGGTTTCCTGGCCTGACTTTTACAGTTTGAGCTGAATCACCCAATCCATTTACGGCATCCACTATCTCCCAAACTCGCCTAATGCGCAGGTTTGGGAGTTTTTCCATGAGGGAAATGGCGCCCGGCTATTGTGTTA
>JAAZGO010000010.1 GCA_012511175.1 Fastidiosipila sp.
CAAGTTCGTACAGAAACTTGTCGCCATCGTCGGAAATATTCATTTATGAACGAATCATGAGAAACCCTCAAGGGACAAAAGCAATCGCAATTTCGTGATAAACTCGGATTGGTGATAAGAAAAAGAGGTAATTCCATGATAAAACACAAAAAATTGATCAAATGGATCCGGGAAATGACAGAGCTTCTCCAGCCCGATCAGATCTACTGGTGTGATGGATCGGCAGAGGAGAACGACCGCCTTCTGGCAGAAGCCGTCAAAGCCGGTTCCTCCATCAGGCTAAGTCCTGACAAACGCCGGGATTGTTATCTTTTTCGCAGCGATCCCTCTGATGTTGCCCGCGTTGAAGATCGTACATTTATTGCATCAATCAAGGAAGAGGATGCGGGGCCGACCAACAATTGGATTGAACCGCTTGGTTTGCGCAAAACCATGACAGCCCTGTACCGGGGAGCCATGCGCGGCAGAACCCTGTATGTGATCCCCTTTTGTATGGGACCCCTGGGCTCTCCCGCGTCCAAGATCGGAATCGAGCTGACCGACAGCATCTACGTCGTGACCAACATGCGCATTATGACCCGGATGGGACGTGAGGTGCTTGACCTGCTCGGTGATGATGGTGAATTCGTTCCCTGCCTCCATTCGGTGGGGGCGCCGCTGGAACCGGGGGATGAGGATGTTCCCTGGCCCTGCGCGCCCATGGAAGATAAATACATCAGCCACTTCCCGGAGACACGCGAAATCTGGTCCTATGGGTCAGGCTACGGCGGCAATGCCCTCTTGGGCAAGAAATGCTTCGCACTCCGCATCGCTTCTGTTCTGGCGCGCGATGAGGGCTGGCTAGCCGAGCATATGCTGATTCTTAAGATGACCTCTCCTGAAGGGAGAGTCTATTATGTTTGCGGCGCTTTCCCTTCTGCCTGCGGCAAAACCAACCTGGCCATGCTAAAACCAACCATCCCGGGCTGGAGGGTCGAGACTGTGGGCGATGATATCGCCTGGATGCGGTTCGGCGACGACGGCCGCCTTTATGCCATCAACCCGGAAGCGGGGTTCTTTGGCGTTGCTCCTGGAACTTCCTACCAGTCAAATCACAATGCGATGGATTCCATCCTGAGTGACACCATTTTTACCAATGTGGCCCTGACTGATGACGGCGACGTCTGGTGGGAAGGGATCGACCAGGCAGCCCCGGATCATCTGATCGACTGGCAGGGCCGCGACTGGGCGCCCGAATCAAGGGAGAAGGCCGCACATCCCAATGCCCGGTTTACGGCGCCGGCCAAGAACTGTCCCTCAATCGCACCCAACTGGGAGGATCCGCAGGGTGTTCCCATTGACGCCATCCTGGTCGGCGGCCGGCGCCCATCGACCATCCCCCTGGTCTATCAGAGTTTTGACTGGGAGCACGGTGTCTTCCTTGGTGCCATTATGGGTTCAGAGGTAACGGCCGCCATTATTTCAGACAAAATCGGCCAGGTCAGACGGGATCCTTTCGCCATGCTGCCCTTCATTGGCTACCATGTGGGTGATTACCTGAACCATTGGCTGTCAATTGGAAGGAAAGCGGATCCTGCCAAACTTCCGAAGATCTTCGCCGTCAATTGGTTCAGGCGCGGCGATGATGGCCGCTTTCTCTGGCCAGGCTTCGGTGAAAACAGCCGTGTTCTCAAATGGGTGGCAGAACGTTGTGATGAGGCCATCGGCGCTCACGAATCCGCCATCGGTTACTTGCCAAGACCCGAAGATCTGGACCTTGAGGGACTTGAGCTGCCTGCTGCGGATCTCGAGGCGATCACGACCATCGATCGTCAAGCGTGGCTGGCCGAGCTGGAGGCCATCAATGCGCACTTTAAAACATACGGACCCAAAATGCCTCGCGTCTTGTTTGACCAGCTTGAGCGCGTCCGCAACAAGCTGATCGGATAGGGGGTGCATAATGATTTCAGACCGTATCCGCCAAATGACACCATCCCAGACCTTGGAACTGAACAGCAAAATTGCCCAACTCCGAAAAGAGGGAAAAAACATCATCGCCCTGAATAGCGGCGAACCCGATTTCAATACGCCACAACCCATCATCGAGGCGGCTTACCAGGCCATGCTTGAAGGCAAAACCAAATACACCCAGACGCCGGGTATTCCGGAATTGAGGGAGGCGATCGCCCGCAAGCTTTTGCAGGAGAACAAGGTTAGCTATTCAGCTGACGAGATTTTGGTCTCGACGGGTGCCAAATATGCTCTGACCAATACCTTCCTGGCGCTTTGCAATCCTGGTGATGAGGTCATCATTCCCAAGCCCTGCTGGGTCAGTTACGTCGAAATGGTCAAGCTGGCGGGAGCTGTTCCTGTCCTGGTTCCGGTCAAGGAGAATAATTGCCTGGACCCTCACGCCGTCAAGGATGCCCTTACACCTAAGACAAAAGTGATTTTGATTAACAGTCCCAATAACCCCACAGGCGCGGTTTACCCACGTGACAGCCTCATGGCGGTGGCTGAGCTCGCCTTGAGGCATGACATTTACATTGTGACTGACGAGGTTTACGAAAAGCTAATCTATGGGACAAGCCCCCACATCAGCATCGCCTCCCTTTCGCCCGAAATCAAGGCCAGGACAGTGACCATCAATGCCTTCTCCAAGGCTTACGCCATGACAGGGTGGCGGCTCGGCTACGCCGCCGGGCCCAGGCAGATCATCAAGGCTCTATCAGCCATCCAGGGCCATACCACCTCAAATGCCACCTCTTTCGTCCAGTGGGCTGCCATCACAGCCCTTGAGTCCTGTGACCCCTATGTGGAAGAGATGCGCGGGGCCTTTGAGCAACGCCGGGATTATCTGTACGGCCGGGTGAGTGGTTTGCCCGGAATCCGGTGTCCTTTCCCCGAAGGAGCCTTCTATCTTTTCCCCGACGTGAGCAGGCTTTTCGGAAAAAGTTCAGGCAGCCGGATGATCCAGGATGCCCCTGGCCTGGCCGATTATCTGCTTGATGAGGCGAGGGTTGCCCTGGTCCCGGGCAATGCTTTTGAAGCGCCGCAAGCGATCCGTTTCACCTATTCCAACTCCATGGAGAATTTGATCGAGGCCATGGACCGGATCGAAGAAGCGATCAGCAGGCTGGCCTGAGAGATTCAGGCAAAATTCAAACCAGGGAGGTGCTCATGTGTTTTTCAAGAAGACACCGCCGAGAGGACTTCAAGACGGAGTATCCGGGTGGTGGCAAGCGTTTTGTCCGGGCTTACAAGCAAGGCGCGATCGAAGGCATGGAGATCTGGGTTGACCAGCAGACCGGTGTCAATTACCTCTTTCGCCAGGTCGGCTATGCCGGCGGTTTAACCGTCATGCTTGACCGGGACGGACGACCTCTTATCACAGGTCTTCACGGTTAGGCAGCCATGAGCGGAGCGCACCTTGAATTCAGGCGGGATATTGACAAGGCCAGCCATGCCGTGCTCTTTATCCACGGCATTTGCGGATCCCCCAACCATTTCCGTGATTTTTACGGGCAGGTTCCGGACGACTGGTCCATCCGGGCCAT
Source organism: Fastidiosipila sp. (assembly GCA_012511175.1). Taxonomy (NCBI): domain Bacteria; kingdom Bacillati; phylum Bacillota; class Clostridia; order Eubacteriales; family Oscillospiraceae; genus Fastidiosipila; species Fastidiosipila sp. Next base: position 3,537 of record JAAZGO010000010.1, read on the forward strand.
CCTGATTGAAGGCCATGGCGGAACCGTCCGCCAGTTCAGCCGGTCGTCCATGGCCCGCTGGAAAGAGCAGGTCAGCCGTACAGTAGATGAGCTGGCGGCAGATCATGCATCCATCCTGATCACCGGCCACTCGATGGGTACTCTGCTGGCCATTGAACAGGCGCTTCGAAAACCGAAATACGTGAAGGCGCTTTTCCTCCTGGCCGTCCCCTTGAGAGCCCGCGCAAGCCGGGCGGCTGTGAGTCAATCGCTTCGCACGGTTTTGGATCTTGATTCGCGCGGCGATCCGGCGCTTGAAGCGGCCAAAGCGCTCTACAGCATGAATCCCGACCGCAAAATATGGCGCTACCTGGGCTACATTCCCCGCTATTACGAGCTCCTTAAACTGATGCGGGAAACGAGGGGGAGAATCCCTCAACTGGCATTACCCTGCCGGGTGCTTATGTCCAGGCGGGATGAAATTGTCTCGCCACGCTCGGCTGATTATTTATTGGTCAATCCACGCATCGATCTGGGCTGGCTTGAGCATTCGGACCACAAATACTATCCACAGGGGGACAAGGAATTCATGCTGGAGGACTTTGCCTGCACTTGCCGGAACTTTTTGTAATAAAAGGGCGCGCCACCAGGCGCGCCCCTCCAAACCACTTATTGCTTGGTTTCTTTAATCTTCGATCTCAATTTCAATGGGTTCCGGCCCAGGTTTTTTCTCCTGTTTGGGGAGCGTAAGCGATAAAACCCCGTCCTTGAACTTGCCCTTGATCTCATCAGTATTAATGCCCGTTACATCAAAACTCCTGCAGCATGAACCGTAGGAGCGCTCTTTGTAGACGTAATTTTTACGCTCTTCGGTCTTCTCAACATTTTGTTCTGCCGTGATGGTCAGATACTTGCCGTCGAGATTGATTTTTATGTCCTCTTTTTTGACGCCTGGAAGATCGGCTTCCAAAAGGAAGTGATCACCCATGTCCTGGACGTCGACCTTGAAGCCCCGGACCCCTGAGAAATCCTGTAAAAATGAGTTGCCGAACCAGCGGTTAAAGTCACTGATCAGTCCGCGGTCGCGGCGGCTGTATGGAATCAAATCAAACATTTTCTGTGCCTCCTTTGCTGATTTCCTTTCATGATGAAGTTTAGCTTGAGCTTGTGGAGCAAAATGTGTGGAAATTTGGAGGAAATCTGAAATTTAGCACTCTCTGCGTCCGAGTGCTAATTCTTGGGAGGGGAGGCTTGCCGGTTTGCAAGACGAAGACTTGTCCTTTATCGTGGGGTGGTGAGGCGGGATGCAGAAAACAAAGCCGAGGTCAGGAGGAAGCGGGACCGTATTGCCGGTATCGCCGCTGCCACTTTGTCGGCCCTGCTCTATGGCCTTTCCCCCGCTGTTGCCAAACTGGCCTATGCCGGCGGCAGCAATGGGATTATGATGACCTTCACCCGTTCTCTGTTTGGGCTTCCTGTTCTTTTTTTCCTCGCCCATCAGAGAGGAGTTAGGCTGAAACCTGAAAAAAATGAGTGGATCGCCCTTGTTCCCGTCAGCCTTTTCGGTGTATTTGCCACCACGGCCTTGCTTTACTCATCCTTTTCCTACATCAATGTCGGCATGGCCACCGTGCTCCATTATGTATTTCCTGTTCTTGTCATGCTGGCAGGTTTCCTTTTCTTCCGCGAGCGCCTCAGATGGTGGAAATTGGTTTCACTCCTGCTCGGTCTGGGAGGAGTCCTCACCTTTATCCCGTCATCGGGGCAGGGTCAAATTCTGGGTTTACTGCTGGCTCTTGGTTCAGGTTTCACCTATGCAGGCCTTATGGTGGCGATTGAGCGAACGGCCATTGCCGGCATGCATGTTTATAAAATGGCCTTTCATTCCAGCCTTATTGGCTGCCTTGCTTCCTTGGGGGTCGGCTGGGCGACGGCGAGCCTGACCTTGAACCTGACGGCCGCCGCATGGGTTTATTCGGTCCTCGTTTCCCTCATGGTCTCTGTGGGCGCTTTTACCCTGCTCAATCTGGCCATCGTCAAGTGCGGCGCGACGACAACGGCCATCATTGCCATGCTGGAACCTGTGACCAGTGTGCTTTTCGGTGCCCTTCTCCTGAAGGAGCCGGTGACCCCTCTCAACTGGGCAGGTTTTCTTTTAATTATGGCAGGAGTTTTTATGGTCTCCTTCTTTACCGCCAGGGCCATGCGCCCGGGAAGGAAGGACTGAATAGCTGCTTTGCCGGCAGCAGGTTTTTGCGCTATGGTGACAGTTGTGTATATGGGGGCCTATGGAAACAGTCTATCTTCTTGTCGTTATCTTCATCGCCTATCTGGTTCAGTCCGTTACCGGTTTCGGAGGCGCCCTGCTTTCCTTACCCATTACCATCCTGCTGATCGGTTTCGATAACGCGCGTGTTCTGGCGACTGTGCTTTCGCTATTCACAGGCTTGCTGGTCTCTTTGCGCTGCCGCAAGCAGATCAACCGGGGGAAATTGCTTGAAATCCTGATCGTCATGGCAGTTGGAACAGCGTCCGGCATGCTGCTGGACCGTGTACTGGAGGTTCCCCTCCTGATCACGGTCTATGGGATCGTTACGGTTATCCTGGCGCTTGCTGGCTTTCTGCCAAGGAAAAGCGCAGCGGGTAAACCTGGCCGGCCGGTTCTTCTTGGAATTCTTCTGCTGGCGGGGCTTATGCAGGGTCTGTTTGTGGCGGGCGGGGCCTTCCTCATGGTTTATGCCATGTACGAGTTGCCGGAAAAAACAGAGTTTCGGGCTACCTGCTCAGCTGTCTGGGGAGTTTTGAACTGGTTCATGCTGATCAACTACGGTTTGGCCGGGAAAATCAATGGCGGAAATCTGAAGCTGGTGGGTCTTTGCGTGCCGGTGGTCCTCCTCATGATGGTACTGGCCGAAAAATTGCAGTCAAAAATCAATCAGCGGCTGTTTTCAAAGTTGACCAATGCCCTGCTTCTGGCAACCGGAGTGATTCTATTGGCTGGCAGGTGAGGGACTTGTCTTGAGATTTGAACCTGGTCAGCGGATAATGAGCGGGAGGACTTCTTCCATGTACGATCTTGCCATCATCGGAGCCGGCGTAGTCGGCTGTGCACTCGCCTATGAACTTTCTTCCCGCGACCTGTCCCTCGTCCTGATCGAAAAGGAAAACGACGTGGCCATGGGCGCTTCGCGAGCCAATACAGCCATCATTCATGCCGGTTTTGACCCTGCGCCCGAAACCCTGATGGGGCAGCTGAATGTAGAAGGGATGCGGCGCTGCTACGACCTCTGCGAAGAACTTGATGTGGAGCACAGGAAGACGGGGTCGCTGGTGGTCGCCTTTGACCAGGAACAGCAGAGAACACTGGACGTCCTCTACCGGCAAGGTATTGTCAACGGCTGTCAGGGACTCGAAATAATCGACGGAGCAGAGGCCCGCCGTCGTGAACCCAATCTGTCTCCGGAAATTATCGCTGCTTTGTGGGCACCGGAAGCCGGTGTGATCAATCCCTGGGAATTTGCCCTGGCCATGGCCGAGGTCGCCGTTCGGAATGGTGTGGTTTTCATGCCCAATACTGAGGTGGTTGGCTTGGAATGGCGCGGCGACCATTATCAGATTACCGCCCCCTCACTGACGGAACCAATCCGGTCAAGGTATCTTGTCAACGCGGCAGGTGTCAACAGTGACCTCATCCACGAAATGGCGGCGGAACCGGCCTTCCAAATCACCCCGACCCGCGGGGAATACTATCTGCTTGACAGGACAGTGGGAACCCTGGTCCAATCCATTATCTTCCACAGTCCGACCGAGCAGGGCAAGGGAGTAACCGTGTCCCCGACCATCCATAACAATTTTCTCATCGGCCCCAATTCCGAAGTAATTGAAGACCGGGCCGACACGGGTGTAACAAGGTCGGGTCTAAGCCATATCGGAGAGGTAGCCCTTCGGATGGTGCCGTCGCTCGATTTGCGATCCAATATCCGGAATTTTGCCGGCGTTCGCGCCAACAGCCCTGAAAATGATTTCTATATCAAGATGTCAGCCGCGAATTTTCTCGACCTGGCCGCCATCAAGTCCCCCGGCCTGACCTGCGCGCCCGCCATCGCCAGACTTGGGGCCGATCTGCTGGAAAAAACGGGTCTTCCTATGAAAAAGAAAACCCATTGGCAGGGTGGCCGGCGGGTCATCCGCTTCAAGGAGATTCCGGAAGAAAAACGTGCGGCCTTCATCAGAGATAATCCGCTTTATGGCCGTGTGATTTGCCGTTGCGAAACCATCACTGAGGGTGAAATCATGGCAGCCATGCAGCGGGAAATCCCGCCTGTTTCCATCGATGGCGTCAAACGGCGGGCCGGGACTGGGATGGGGCGCTGCCAGGGCGGTTTTTGCGGACCGCGGATCCTGGAAATCCTGGCACGTGAAACTAAGCGCAGCCCTCTCTCCATTGAAGAAGACGGGTCGGGCAGCTTGATTCTGACTTCGGAAACGAAAAAGGGGTGCGATCGTGGCTGATCCTTATCAAATGCTGGTCATCGGAGGCGGCCCGGCAGGACTGGGGGCTGCAATCAGCGCGAAAGAAAACGGGCTTTCCCGCATCCTGGTCGTTGAGCGGGACCTGGAATTGGGCGGCATCCTGAATCAATGCGTACACAATGGTTTTGGTCTTCACTACTTCGGCGAGGAGCTGACAGGGCCTGAATATGCGGGCCGAATGACCGGCAGGCTGGAAGGCTCGGGCATCGAAATCCTTTGCGACACCATGGTTTTATCCATTCACCCCGGTCAGGATGTCCACCGTGTCTGCCTGATGAGCGCCTGCAGTGGATACCGTTGTCTGGACACAGAGACCATCGTCCTGGCCATGGGCTGCCGGGAGCGGACCCGGGGGGCAATAGGGATTCCGGGAACGCGTGCAGCGGGCATTCTGACAGCCGGAACCGCGCAACGCTACGTCAACATGGAAGGTTACATGGTAGGAAAGCGTGTCATTGTCCTCGGATCAGGCGATATCGGCCTCATCATGGCAAGGCGGATGACCCTGGAGGGTGCAAAGGTGCTGGCATGTGTCGAGATCATGCCCTTCTCAGGCGGCCTTGCCCGTAACATTGTCCAGTGCCTCGACGACTATGGGATTCCGCTCCTTTTGTCTCACACCATTACTGAAATTGGGGGCAGAAGCCGTGTCGAGCGGGTAACCGTCCAGCAGGTCGACGCCTCCTTGCAACCGGTTGAGGGCACGGAGCGTTACTTTGATGTCGATACGGTTCTCCTGTCGGTTGGCCTGATTCCGGAAAATGAACTGACGCGGGAAGCAGGGATCGCCATGGATCCCAGAACCGGGGGACCGCTCGTCTTCGAGAACAAGGAAACGTCAATCCGGGGGATCTTTGCCTGCGGTAACGTCCTCCAAGTCCATGATCTGGTCGACTATGTGACGGAGGAAAGTGAAGAAGCAGGAAAGGCTGCAGCCGCCTATGTCCTGGGGAAAGCGACTGCCGCATTTGCCCCTCCGGCTGACAGAATCATTGATGTAACCCCCGGCAAGGGAATTGCCTGCGTCATTCCCCAGAAAATCCGCCTGGATCGGCTTGAAGAAAAAATCCGGTTCTTTTTCCGTGTTTCTGAACCCAGCAAAACCCCCAAGCGGGTGATGCTGGGGGATGGGGAGCGGGTGGCCGCCTCTTTCAGGCGGCCCTGGATGGCGCCGGGCGAGATGGAGCATATCAAGGTCGATCGGAGCACACTTCAGGAGATGCAGGGGGAAATCCTGCTCCTGACGATTGAGGACTGAGAGGGTCAGCTTGTGGTAAAAGAATTGATTTGCATTGTTTGCCCGCAAGGCTGCCACCTGACGGTCGAAGAAGAAAAAGAATATCAGGTGTCGGGGCACCGGTGCGCGAGGGGAGTCGCCTACGGCAGGAGCGAGGCCATGAATCCAACCCGCGTCCTGACCTCAACGGTTTGCGTCAGGAGTGCCAGGCATCCCCGCTGTCCGGTCAAAACCAGCCAGCCGATCCCAAAAAAGGATCTGTTCCGGGCCATGGCGCTGCTGGATGACATTGTGCTTGACCTGCCGGTGCACCGGGGGGATGTGGTGGTCAAAAATATCCTGGGGCATCCGGCCGACATCATCGCGACAAGGGATATTACTTAAAACGGAAGGGGCAGAAGATGGCAGGCTATGTGATGGCTTTGGACGCGGGAACAACCAGCAACCGATGCATTCTGTTCAATGAGCAGGGCCGGGTCTGTTCAGTCGCACAAAAAGAATTCAGTCAGATCTATCCCAAACCCGGCTGGGTCGAGCACGACGCCAATGAAATATGGTCCACCCAGCTGGGCGTGGCGGTCGAGGCCATGAACAAAGTAGACGTCCGGGCGGAGGATATCGCCGCGATTGGGATCACCAACCAGCGGGAAACCACAGTGCTTTGGGATAAAAACACAGGTGAACCTGTCTGTAAGGCCATCGTCTGGCAATGCCGGCGGACAGCGGATGAATGTGACCGGCTCAAGGCAGAGGGGCTGACCGGTCTTTTTCGTGAAAAAACCGGACTGGTCATTGATGCCTATTTCAGCGCGACAAAGATCAAATGGATCCTTGATCATGTTCCCGGCGTCCGGGAAAAGGCAGAGCGCGGCGATATCTTGTTCGGAACCATCGACACCTGGCTGATCTGGCGGCTGACCCGGGGCAGGGTTCATGTGACTGACTACTCCAATGCGTCACGCACCATGCTGTTTAACATCCGGGACCTGAAATGGGATGATGAGCTGCTGCGCATCCTGGACATTCCTCCGCAGATCCTGCCGCAGGTCCGTCCCTCGAGCAGCATGTACGGCCTGACCGATCCTTCTTTCCTTGGCGGATCCATCGCCATTTCAGGCGCTGCCGGCGACCAACAGGCTGCCCTGTTTGGGGAAGCTTGCTTTTCGGCGGGCGAGGCTAAGAATACATACGGTACCGGCTGCTTTCTGCTGATGAACACGGGGGAAAAACCAGTATTCAGTGAAAAAGGACTGGTGACCACCATTGCCTGGGGGGCTGATGGAAAACTGATCTATGCTCTGGAGGGTTCCATCTTTATTGCGGGGGCAGCCATCCAGTGGCTGCGTGATGAGCTTCATCTGATCAAGACGGCGGAGGAGTCGGAATTGCTGGCGCTGCAGGTCGAGGATACGCAAGGCTGTTATGTGGTACCCGCTTTTTCGGGTCTGGGGGCACCTTACTGGGATCAGTACGCAAGGGGGACGATCGTCGGCCTCACCCGCGGTGTCAACAACCGGCACCTGGTCCGGGCGACCCTGGAATCGATCGCCTACCAGGTTGAGGATGTGCTGCAGGTCATGCAGGAGGACTCAGGGATTCAGCTTCGAGCGCTCAAGGCAGACGGCGGAGCCGCCAACAACAACTTCCTGATGCAATTTCAAGCCGATCTGACAGGAGTATCTGTTATGCGGCCCGCCTGTGTGGAGACTACGGCCCTGGGCGCAGCCTATCTGGCCGGTCTGGCGGCTGATTTCTGGTCAGATATCGGTGAGCTTGAAAGGAACTGGAAAATGGACCGGGCCTTCGAGCCAGCCATGTCCGAAGCCGACCGCCAGCGCAAGCTTGCCGGCTGGAGAAAAGCCGTGCCACGTTCCTTCGGCTGGGAAGCCTGAATCAGTTTACGTCAAAACCGTCTCTTTACGGTATAATGCGCTTATGTCACCGGGCATCCGCCCGGGGTACGGAGAGGTGTCCAATGAATTTTTTCCAGCATTTTTTTTATGGCGTCGAAAGAGCTGAGGATGTCGACGTCCCGCTTCCCTTGAAGATAGCGCTTATGGCGCTGTGGATCGGGGTCATGGTTCTGATCGTCGTCTACCGCAGGCAGCTTGCGGCACAAAAGAATCCGGGCCTTATCGCGAAGATTGTTGCCCTTTTTCTTTTAGCCGACCAGGTCGTCCTCTATCTTTGGCAGTTTCTGTCCGGCTACTTTAATGTGGAGCTGAGTCTGCCGCTCTATCACTGCCGGATTTGCGTATGGCTTCTCATTTTGGATCTGGTCTTTGGAATGAAAGCACTCCGGACCATCTGGATCTATTGGGCCATTATCGGTTCCTTCTTCTCCATGGCCATCATGGATCTTTACAAGTTTGATTTTCCCCACTACACCAATTTTCAGTTCTTCTATGTCCACATCACCCTGGGCTGGATCGTATTTTATGCCATCTATGCGCTGGGGTACAGGTTCGACAAAAAGGGTCTGAAGACTGCCTTGATCGCGACCACTGTCTATAATCTGGGTCTTATCCTTTTCAACGCCGCCTGTAACGGAACATTCATCACAACGGGAGACATGTTGTTCGATTACGGCTACATGTCTTATGCTCCCGGCGGCTTGAAGGATTTTACCCTGTCTTTCCCGCCTTTTACCTTCAACCTGCTCATGCTCATTGGCTACGATCTGCTGATTCTGCTCCTCTACCTGGGCGGGCGCGCTCTGAACAGGATCAGTGACCGCAACGGCCTTGAGGAAAAGGCATGAGGGAAACGATGTTCATGCCGGAAAAGCCCGTCCAAATACCCGAATATCCGGATCTGAAGCGCAAGGGTGCCCTGCCTGCTTATTTGAAGTATTTCTGGCGCGATCTGGTTCTGCTCATGGTCTTTCTTGCTTCCATGGGGATCATGCAGCTGCTCAATTATCCGATTGGGACTGTTCGAAGCCTTGAAATTCCCTTTGACAGCAAGATCCCCCTCTGGCCCTGGACTGCGCTGATCTACAACAGTTGGGCGCCGCTGATCGCGGGTCTCGCATTTTTCTATCTGCTCCGGGACCGGGCGCTTTACCGGCGCTATCTGATTACCATGATTCTGGGCCAGTTGATGGCCGACGCTACTTTCCCTTTTTTCCAGACCAGAGTTCCTGTGCCCTACGAAAAAGTGTACGGAGCCACAGATATTTTCTCAAAAATCCTGGCCATTACCTACCGGGCTGACAACAACTATTGTGGCTTCCCTTCCATTCATGTGATCCTTTGTACGCTGACTATTATTTTCATCTGGAAGCTGGAAGCCGCCAAACCGTGGTTCAAGATCCTGGTCAGCCTCTATTTCACCGCCGTGGCCATCACCACGGTGACGACCAAGCAACACGTGGTACTTGACATTCCCGGCGGGATCCTTTACGCACTGGTCGCCGTTCCCCTGGCGCTCCCCCTGAGCCGCTGGGTGGTCCGCCGTTGCTATAAAGACCCATTCAGGTAAAACGTTCCTTTGATACGTTGCCAGAAAAATTCATCGTTTATGATAACCGGGAGCTGATACAGGCTCAGAATACGTCAAATGAAATGAAGGCAGAAACATGAGATATCGCCCCGCGCTCCTGGCAGCCATCCTGTGCGGCGCCCTGCTGACAGGTGTGTTTGCCCTTACCGGATGTCAATCCGCAGGACAGCCTGCGCCGTCAGCAACGGCACGGCCCCCTGAGACGACAGCGGAGACCCTTGAAGAGATCTTCAGCCGGGAACTTCTTGTAAAAGAGAATGCAAAATCCGAAACAGAAATCGAACCTGGGCTGTACAGTCTTACCGCCACCGGGGGAGAGGGCTTCTTTCGGCTGGTAGTTCCCGGCCAGGAGGAAAGTTTGATTAGGGAATTGCACTTTGAACAGATGGCCTGGGTGGAAGTCAAGGCAGGTGAACTGCTTAAGGTTAAGGGATCCAACCTGGAAACATTTGAAGAACGGGAGCTACTGGGTCCCTCCTCGTCGCGCCTGAACAACGGGTTTTTCCTGGTGGGAATGGATATTTGCCCGGGGACCCTGGCCGTACAGTCTGTTGGAAGGGTTGGTGAGGATGGAACTCGGCCTGTCTGCGCAGTATTCGACAACGCACACGATATGTCCCAAGGGCCGGTCCGCAGTTATGATTTTGATTTTTCTCTTATCTATATTGAGGTGGAGGAAGGCGAGTTTCTCTATCTTCACAATGCGGAGGCTTACGTTCCACCTACCTGAATGTACTCAAGTGTGACCGGGTCGTAGACACCGGAAGGGAAAAATGAGAATCAGTTGCAAAACACTAATGACAGTATTGCTGGCAGTCGCGCTCTGCCTCGCCGCGGGCTGCAAGCGGAATGAAAAGGAAGAAGATATCATGGCAGATTTGGTCGCGGACGGCTACGTCATGGCACAGGAACCGACGGAATATGTTGACTTGCTGATGGACACCGGCCAACATATCGTGATCCAGCTTGACAGGGATTCAGCGCCTGTCACGGTCGCCAATTTCCAGAAACTTGTCGGGGAATCTTTCTATGACGGTGTTATTTTTCACCGTATCATCGAGGGCTTCATGATTCAGGGAGGCGACCCGACCGGAACAGGGCGCGGTGGGTCCGAAGAGCCCATCAAAGGTGAGTTTTTATCGAACGGGGTTGACAACCGGCTGTCTCATGAACGTGGTGTTGTTTCAATGGCCCGGACGCCTTTTCCCGATTCAGCGAGTTCTCAGTTTTTCATCTGCCATGGTGACAGTCAGTTCCTGGACGGCGACTACGCCGCTTTCGGCCGAGTCGTTTTCGGCATGGAGGAAATTGACCGGATGGCCTTGTTGGCAACGGGACCCGCCGACTTTCCGCAAATACCACCCGTAATGGAGCGGGTCTTTTTCGTTAAGCCCCGGCCCTGATCAGCGGCGCCAGCGGGCCGGATAAACGTCGCCCGGTTCCAGCTGGACCAGTTCATCGACCGTGACGAAAGTGAAGCCGTGCTCAATCAACTGGGGCAGTGCGCGGATGAATCCTTCGACAGTCGTTTCATGGATGTCGTGCAGCAGGATAATTTTTCCTTTTTGGGTATGGTTGAGCAGGTAATTGCAAACATAGTTGACGTTTTTATTGCTCTTCTTCCAGTCAGCGGGATCGATATCCCAGAAGATCGTAGCCATCCCCTGCTCCCCTGCCTCAACGTAAACCGCCTCGCTCCCGTAGCCGCCCGGAGGACGCATAATGGTAGGCCTGGAACCCGTAACTCTTTCAATAGCGTCGCTCGTTGACATCAGCTGGCTTCTCCGGACATCACTGCTGACCTGTGAGAGAAACTTGTGGGAGTAGGTGTGATTGCCGATCTGGTGACCTTCCGCGTGCATGCGCTGGATCAGGTCAGGCCGGCTCTCAACGAATTGGCCCTGGACGAAGAATGTTACTTTAATGCCGTATTCTTGCAAGGCGTCGAGCAGCTGTCCTGTATATTTGCCAGGCCCGTCATCGAAGGTGATGGCGACAGCGCCGGGGGCCGATAAACTGACCGGTCGTGCCGTTGTCAGGGGATTCGTCTGCTTGCTCTCAGTCGTTTTGGGTTTGGTTATCTTAATGGTCGTGGTTGGGGTGGTTTTTCGCGTTTTTTTTGAAATGTCAAGCGAAGGCAAGGTACTTGTTGATATCCCGGAAGTTTTGCGGGGGGTGGTTGTTTGACTTGGCGACGTGTTCGTAGTGTGACTTTGCGGACTGGTGCTGGTTGCGCCCGGAGAAGGTTCCCGCGTCATAGCCGGGGCTGGAACGGACTTTGTTACGGTGCAACCACTGGTCGCGATTGCCAAGGCGATGGCACCCAATAGAGACAGGATGACTGCAATTGCGAGGAAAACCGCCAGATGCCTTGACGTATTGCTGTTTTTCAATTTAAAACTCAACCCAATCTCCCAGGACATTGTCCCCGGATTTATTGGTCTTATTTTATCATGAAAGACCAAGTCGAATCCTTTACGTATAATGCAAATCAGGGAGGAATCCAGATGAGACTGATACTGGCAAGCCGATCGCCCAGACGGAGGCAACTCCTGTCCATGGCAGGGATATCCTTTGAAACTGCCCCTTCGAATTTTGATGAGGAATCACTTGCGGGGGTTTTAAAAAATGACGGGTCGGGCATTTCCGAGCGCGCCCTCGCCGAGCGACTGGCCCTGGCCAAAGCCCGCGCCGTCCTGCCTTCCTACCCGGAAGATCTCATCCTGGCCGCGGACACGATTGTCACCCTGGACGGTGCCCTGTTCGGAAAGCCGAAAGATAGGGCCGAAGCCCGCAAGATGTTGCGGACACTTGCCGGACAAACACATCGGGTCGATACGGGGGTCGCTCTTATTTCATCTTTAAAAGAAGAAGTTTTCTCTACGCGCTCTGAGGTAACTTTCCGGCCGCTTTCTTCCGTCATCGAAGCTTTGATTGACGACTATGTCAGAACAGACTTACCGCTCGACAAAGCGGGCGGCTACGGAATTCAGGAGCTGGGCGGTCTTTTAATCGAGCGCATTGAGGGCGACTTCTTTTCGGTCATGGGGCTTCCGATCGGCCTGGTCTATGAACGCTTGCAGGCCTACAGGATTCAGCCCTGACCAAAGATGAAATACACAGGATGCCGGATGGTATCTCGCGAATCAGGCGACCAGCTTGCTGATGCCCCCGGCAATGGAAATAAGCCCGGCCACAAACTGGATCAGATAAACAAAGCTGGAGAATTTCTCATTGGGTATTCTGTGATGCAGCCAGTTGCCGATAAAGAAGGCGATGACCACGAGCGGCAGGGCGTAAGCGATGGTTGTCGCAAGTTCTGTCGTGTAGACATGCAGAACAAAAATCCGATAGAGGGTTGAAATGGTGTTGGTGACGATCCAGACCGCCACCATGGTCGCGCGGAAGGTTCCCTTGTCCTTCATGCGGCTCAGGGCATAGATATTGATAAGCGGCGCTCCCATGGAAAACATGCCCTGCAAGACAGCGCCGATTCCAAGCGATACATACATTGCAGGTTTGGGCATTTCCCTGGATTCTTTTTTACGTACGATCCGCAGAATCTCCCGCCCGCTGACAAAGGCCACCAGGCTGCCAATGATCAGCCGCAATGCCCACTCAACGTAGCGCAGTTTGGCAAAAAGCAGGTAGCCGACCGGCATGATGGGGATGATGCAGGCAAGGATGATCAGGAGCTCACGGCCATTGATCTTCTTGAACTGGGTCACCAGCATGATGGCCAGCATGAGGAGGCTGGTCGCGGTGAAGAGAGCCACTGAGACTTCAGCTCCCCAAAAAAGTGAAAGAATCGGCACGCCGATTGAAATTGAACCGAAACCCGCGATGGCTTCGATGATATTCATGAAAAGAACAAGGATTAAGTAAAATATCATGACGTTGCTCCTGAGCGATGCTTCCCAAAAGTATACGACATTATTCAGGAAATTCCAGCGAGCAGCAGAACTCCTCCCAGAATGGAGAATAAACCGCTGATCAGTTGTACGCTGTATACGATGGTGACGAACTTCTCGGCGGGCACCTTGTAATGCAGCTTGTTGCCGAGAAGAAAACCAATGATAACCAGGGGGAGTGCGTACAAAATCCAGGTCCAGGTTGATGCAGAATAGGCGCGGAGGAAGAAGATCCGGTAAACCATGGAAAAACTGATGGTCATCACCCAGATGGCGGACATGGTCGCTCGGAAGACACTCTTGTCCTTGATCCGGGTCAGTGTGTAGACATTGATCAGGGGACCTCCCATGGAGAACATGGCCTCCACAATCGATCCCAGGGCAAGCGCTGTATAAACCGCCCAGCGTGGCAGGTCGGAGTCGTCTTTTTTTACCAGCCGCCGCCACAATTCGTGTCCGGCCACCAGGGTCACCACCGCGCCCATGACCAGGCGGAGCAGCCATTCAAAGGGCCTGATTTGGCTGTAGAGGGCATAGCCGACGGGCAGGAAAGGAAGGATACCGGCTGCGATGATCAGGAATTGGCGCCGGTCCATTTTCCTGATCTGTGTGACAAAGATAACCAGACAAAGGAAAAGTCCGGTGGTTGCCATCAGGTTGACCGACAATTCCGTGCCGAGAACAAGTGAAAGGATGGGGATGCCGATCGAAGTGGATCCGAATCCGACAACCGTTTCGAGGATGAGCATGAAAAAAAGGATGACAAAGAAATAGGTCATGGATCCTCTTGAACCTTGGTGCCTTCTTCCTTACATAAGCAGGTTGATGCCGCCGGCGATCGACAAAAGACCGCTGATAAGCTGAACGATGTAGACAAAATTGGCAAATTTCTCATTGGGGATCCTATGGTGCAGCTTGTTGCCGATAAAAAAGGCGATGAATACGAGGGGGATCGAGTAGAGTACGTTGGTCCAGATTTGACGCGTATAGGAGTGGAGCACGAACATCCGAAACATGAGTGAGATGGTATTGGTGATCAGCCAGACCATGACCATCGTCGCGCGGAACATGCTCTTGTCCCTGATCCGGGTCAGGACATAGACATTGATCAGCGCGCCTCCCATGGAGAACATGCCCTGAACTACGGCGCCGACACCAAAAGCGGAATAAACCAGCCATTGGGGCGGATCTCCGGCATCTTTTCGTATCATGCGCCGCCAGATTTCGCGGGAGGCAACAAAGGTGACAACCAGGCCCATGATGAGGCGGAGGGCCCATTCCATGAGGCGAAGCTTGGCGAAGAGGAGATAGCCGATCGGCATGATGGGGATGACGGCGGCAAGAATGATAAGAAGCTCCCGCAGCTGCACTTTTTTGTACTGGGTGGCAGCGACAACCAGGCATAAGATCAAGCCGGCTGCGGAAAGGAGCGCGACTGATGCCTCCGTGCCGAGAGCCAGGGACAGGATGGGGATGCCGATGGATGTCGATCCGAAACCCGTGATGGATTCGAGGATATGCATTAAAAAAAGGACAATAAAAAAATAAACCACAACCTGATTTTCCTTCCCCGCCAAATTATACAGCAGCAAACTGGAGAGGTGAGGTCAGACTGCTTTTGCCCAAGTGAGTCAGCTTGGCGTGTTGTCTGGCACAGTATGCCGGGACGGGTGAGTTTATTCTGTACAATACAAGTAGACAGGGTTGTCCGGGCAGAGTGAATTCTGTGCCGGACGCGATGAAAAAGCAAAGGAAAGAAGATATGGAAACGAAAGTAACCTTTATTTACGATTATAAAAGCATCGGACTGCCTGAAGAGATGACCGCAATCAGGCTCCCCGACATGGATGATTTTATTGAAAACCAATGCCGGGGTCTGGCAGAGAAGCACAGCACCATTGAGCTGCCAAAGGGGCAGAGCCATCTGTTGACTGACGATATGGTCAAGAAAGAAGAGATCCCCGGGGTTGAAACAGTTGAACAATACCGCGAAATATTGAAGAAAGAAATCCCCGCGGCAGTGGTCTCGGAGCAGGTGCACGCCATTTTGATGAACTACCTCATGCCTCAGCTGGTTGAGCGCAGTACCTTTGAGATCAATGATGAAGAGGCGACAAGGGAGAGCATGAAACGCCTCGAGGCCTTTGAAGCGAATGCCAAAGAGCGGGAACTGACCTTGGAGGAAGCTGGACAGAAAGATTTTGGCCTTCCCGCTATGGACGAGGGCCAGGTACGCCAATATGTCCTTTACCTGGGCCGGACCAGCTTCCTTTTCAGGATTCTGGCACGTGAATACCTCCAGCGTCAGGGACAGATTTTCGATCTTGCTTCTTACTCCTCATACGTTAAGGAATTGACGGAAGTGTCGGGTATGCCGGAAGAGCAAGTCAGAGACCTGGTACCGGTCCATGTCTATATGGAAGAAGTCCCCGCCCTCACCATGCTGGATGAAATGTCCGCCTGGATTGCACAGCAGGTTAAACTGGAAAGTGAGAGTGAGCCCAAACCAAAAGACTAGCAGGGAACTTGACTGGCTGGCCCCGGTGGGCATGAAGAAAGCGTGATAAACTGAACGATATAAACGTAAGTGCGAACCTCTTTGACAGGAGAAACGTCTCTTTTGAAGAGATGAGACAGTGGGTGGAGTGCCCCCATTGTGGCGCAACCACCAGGCCGGATGAAGATGAAAACCGTGAATACTGCATGGGGATGACCGGCTGATCAGACAAAACGGCTGCTGGGCCGGTATTCTCCCATGTAATCCGCTTGACGGTGAAGGGAGGACCAACCATGATTTTGAAGACTTACGCGGTACCGCACCCGCCCATCATCCTGCCGGAAATCGGACGCGGGGAAGAGAAGAAGATTGCGAAAACGACTTCAGCCTTCCAGCGCATGGCGCGCGAAATTGCCGAGCTTCAGCCTGACACCCTTCTCATTTCTTCTCCACACGCACCCATGTTCTCTGACGGATTTTTTATCCTGGGAGGCGACCGGGAGTGGGGTGACCTCAGTGCGTTCGGTGTGCGGGGTGTACGCGAGGAGGCCGCCATTGACAAAACCTTTGCCGATGAACTGCGGGGAGCCCTTCTCCGCCGTGCGCTCAGCGCGTCGGTTATGTCACTCGGCCGCAGGGGACTCGATCACGGCACCCTGATTCCGCTTCGTTTTATTCATCAGGAATACAGAGAATTTCGTCTGGTCCTGATCGGCCTGTCACTGCTGCCGGGGATGACGCACCGGGAAATCGGCCGGGCAGTAGCACAGGTTTCTGAAAAACTGGGGCGCAGGGCCGTCTATATTGCCAGCGGTGATCTGTCACATGTCTTGAAAGAAGATGGCCCCTACGGGTTCAAGCCGGAAGGCCCCCGCTTTGACGCAGAGATAGTCCGGATTTTCAATGAAGGGGATCTTGAAGGGCTCTTTGTCATGGATCCTCAAGTCCTGGAGCAAGCTGCCGAGTGTGGTCTTCGTTCCTTCCAGATGATGACCGGTACGTTGGACGGACGGCCCTATGAAGCCGAGCTCTACTCATACGAAGGTCCCTTTGGGGTCGGTTATGCCGTTGCATCCTTCACCCCCAACTGAGGAGGCTGCCGTGACTTCAACAAATCCGTACACTGCGCTTGCCCGCGCGTCAATTGAATCCTATCTTCTGGAGAAGAGAATACTGAAAGTGCCGGAAGATACGCCACAGGAGCTGCTGAACAGACGTGCCGGTGCCTTTGTCACCCTCTATAAAGCCGGGTGTCTCCGGGGCTGTATCGGAACCATCGCACCAGTCAGGGAATCGCTTGCCCTGGAGATCATTTTTAATGCGGTGGCATCAGCCGCTGAAGATCCCCGCTTTCCTCCTGTCACCCGGGATGAACTGGAAGACTTGGTGATCAGTGTCGATGTGCTGGGCAAAGCCGAGCCGGTTGCGGGTGTGGACCAATTGGATCCGGCCCGTTATGGTGTCATTGTCTCCGACCGTTACAGGCGGGGGCTTTTGCTTCCCCATCTCGATGGCATTGATACAGCGGAGGAGCAGGTGTCCATCGCCCTTCGGAAAGCGGGGATTGGTTTTTCCGAGCCTTACCGCCTGGAACGCTTTGAGGTCGTTCGCCATGAAGAATGAACCTGACGATTCTGTCATTTGCAGGGTCTGTTGGCGCCATTGCCGCATCCGGGAAGGCGGACTTGGTTATTGCCGGGCGCGGACCGTTAAGGATGGTGTGGTCATTCCCGCGAATTACGGTCAGTTGACCAGCCTGGCCCTTGACCCCATTGAGAAGAAGCCGCTCTACTATTTTCACCCGGGCACTTACATTCTTTCTGCCGGCAGCTACGGCTGCAATATGGCCTGTCCTTTTTGCCAGAATTATGAGATTGCCCGTGAGGCCGCGGCTGCACGGCGTACGGTGAGGGTCAGTCCGGAGGAACTGGTTGAAAAAGCGCTGGCTTACAGGGATCGCGGCAACATTGGCATTGCCTTTACCTACAACGAACCTCTTGTCGGATACGAGTATGTTCGTGACACATCCATGCTTGCCAGGGAAGAGGGCCTTGAAACGGTCGTCGTCACCAACGGACAGATTGAGGAAGAGCCACTTCAGGAATTGCTTCCGTTCATTACAGCATGGAATATCGATCTGAAAGCTTTTACCGATGAAGGCTACCGGAAACTTGGCGGCCGCCTGGACGTTACGCTTCGGACCATCAGGCGGGTGTCGGAGGTGTCGCACCTTGAAGTAACCACTCTTGTCGTGCCTGGATTATCGAACGATGAGGAAGAGATGAGGAGAGAAGCAGCTTTTTTGGCTTCAATCGATCCCCGGATCCCGCTTCATCTGTCGCGCTACTTTCCCTGCTACCAGTATGATGCACCCGCAACATCGAAGGAAACGCTGTACAGGCTCCGTGACGTCGCCAAAGAATCACTGGAGCGGGTCAACCTCGGCAATATCCATTAATCGAAAACAGGCCTGTCTTCACCCAGTTCCCGCGGGTCAATGGAAACCATTTCAAAGATTTCAAGCGCCTGCTCAATGAGCTCGCGCAGACCCGGGACTCGTTCAGGATCGACCGGCAGGGTGATTGCCGGCTGATCCCCGGAAGCCGCTGACCCGGGAGGCAGTTCCAGGCTGATATGAATCAGGCAGGGGGCCCCGGCGACCAGCCCGGCCAAAGCACGGTCATCTTGCTCCCTCAGGGATAAAGCGATGTAACGGGTCATATCCTGCATCAGGGATTCAAAGGGATAATAATCTTCCTCCCTGGCGGCAATCAACGGCTGGATCCATGTTTCTTTGTCTTCGGCGGATGCGTGGGGCGCAACCTCCAGGTTGAAGGCAACATGGAACTTGTCAGTTGCCGCATAATCGCTCAGCTCGGCCATGAAAAAGCGGTCATTCTGTCTGAGCAGCTGCAGGTAGTCGGGATTGTTGGCATACAGGGGAAGGGTCAGCGACCGCTCACAGCTTCGCCCGTCTTTTGTTTCAAGGATCAGGTGTGTCTCAGGCAAATGGGGGTAATAGATCTCATTTCCGCCGTAGGGAAGGATGAAAGGATTTTTAAGCCGCACAAAATCACGTGACTGCCCCTTGCTGGACAGGGTGCGGGGCAGGTCGAGGCCAGGATTATCAGGCGAAAGGACCGAGCGGTAAATTTCGCCTATGAGGGCAAGATCCTGTTCTGCCGTCAATTCGAACAGAAAAGGCCTGCTTTCCTCGCGCCCAAAGGGTGAAAAATAAGCTCCTGAATAGTAAATTCCTGCCCGTTTCAAGTTGTCAGCTTCCGGCAGTCTGGTTGAAAAGCCGCCGGCACCCGTCATGACGATTGAAAGCCAGACGGCGTAAGGCAAGGCTGCCGCCAGTGCGGCAGCAACCAAGGACCGCCAGCGGATTTTGCCCTTGTTGCCGATCAGGTTGAAGACCCAAAGTGAAAGTGAGAAGCCAAGCCCCGTGCCGATTAGGAAGGGCACGGGAGAAAGGTTGACCGGCGTGAACTCGGAATCCGTCGTCCATACCCGCAGGTAGTGGGCCGCGTAGCCTCCCAGCAGGGACAGGGTGACCACGCCCATCCATTGAATCAGCAGGAAGGGCCAATTGGCGGAGCCCCCGCCTGAGCGATAGCCTGCCTGTCTGGCGCGGAACAAAAAGAATGCAAGACAGGCCATGCCCAGAGTCATCAAGCCCAGGGGCAAGTGATGGTGCGCCAGCCCTCCTGTAAAAATGGCGGGAGAGAAAAGCTGAAATAATACGACCAGCCAGGAAGACGGTTCTTCCAGGGCCGTCACAAGCGGGTTGATGAAGCCCGGCAAAAACTGACTGGTGGCATCACTGAAAGAAAAAAGCATGAGCGGCCAGATGATGT
The DNA here is from genome assembly GCA_012511175.1 of Fastidiosipila sp. Lineage (NCBI taxonomy): Bacteria > Bacillati > Bacillota > Clostridia > Eubacteriales > Oscillospiraceae > Fastidiosipila > Fastidiosipila sp. The sequence continues at coordinate 23,058 of JAAZGO010000010.1, forward strand.
TGAGCATGACGAAGAAACCGACGGCGGTCAGGGTTTTTTCCGTGATCAGGTAACAGACCTCCAGAAGAAAAAAGAAATAGAAGATCCTGATGAGGAGGCCGGCATAACTGATCCAAATATCAGCGGGAGAGGCAGTATAGGCATACCACCCGGGATCAGTGCGGGGCAGCAGCCTGGCGAGCATGGTATTCAAGCCCATGATGACAAGCGAAGGCCCGGCCAGATGTACCAGGGCACTCAGGTTGAGCCAGGCGAAGAGTTTCGGCCGGTTTGAGGGCAGTGAAAAATAGAAATCCGTCCGATCCATCCGGTGGATAAAGCCAAAGAATTGATGGACCAGGACCAGGCTCATGACAATGAGCACGAAGCCGTTAAAAAAATGAGTGGTAAAGGGCCAGAAGCCCCGTTCCGACAGCAGCGGAAGGGTGGTGAAGATGAAGAGGAAAATCAGAGGCAGGAACCAAAGTGCGGCTGGTTTCCTCCAGACCAGGGAAGCCGTCACTCGATTCGCTTTCACTTGCAGGTCAAACATTTTCATTCGATTCCCGCTTTCTTTACCAGGGTGTGGCAGCAGGTGCCATACATAGGCAAACCAGGCCGGTCATCAGGGCAAAGAACGTAAGTCCTCCCAGAATAGGAAGGATTTCTTTCGCGATCTTTGTTTTTCGCAGCTGCTTGCCGCTGACGACGGTGGACACGACCTGTCCCAGCAGGGCTCCCGCGACGAGGCCCATGTAAAAGACAGGTGAACGCAAAGTGCTTTGTTCTCCGGCAAACAGGCCATGGACGAAACTGCCGAGCAGGGTTCCCCCCAACAAGACAAAGAAGGGTTGCAGGACAGGGTACCATGGAAGCTGCCCGTTTCGAACGCCGGCGTATTCAGCGGGCCTTTTTTTGTAAAAAAACCAGGCCATGATGCTCCAGAAAACAATCATGACCAGGGATTGCCAGGCTGAAACAGGGAGTAAGATGGGGATAAAGAGGCGGGCAGCTGGGGCCAGGAGCCAAAGAATGTCCGTTTCCAGATCGGTAAGCCGGTTGGTCATCCCCAGTATATGAAAGACAGAGGAGGCCCAGGCGAATTGAATACCCACGCAAGTGAGAACGGCATCAAAGAGGGTGCCTGACAAGGCCAGGAAAACGAGGCTGAAGGCAAGCAGTTCCAGCGTTGCAGCGAAAAGTCTCAAATAGGCTGTCGAATAGGTGAAAAAATGTGCTATCTTCCCCCAGCCCGCGAAGACGGCAAAGGTCACTGCGGCGTTGACGGCAAAAATGAAGCAGAAGGCTGCCAGGAGCGCCAGTGCCCTGCCGAGAAACTGGCGGTTACTTCCCAAGGGCATGCTGGATTCCCTGTCGACCGCATTTTGAAGATAAAAGGTCCTAAATCCGGCACTGGCCAGCACAGCAACTGCCACAAGAGAGATCAGGGCCAGGAGTAAATGAAGCGGCCAGAGCACCTGATTAAGATTCTGCTCCCTGAAGACAGGCTCAAGGAAATTGTAAGACGAAACCAGTGTCAGGTAGTTGTCCCTGCCGATGATAAGAAGCGCAATGGGCATGGCCAGTAAAAACAGGAATGAGAAGAGCAGCATCAGCGAACGCATCCGCTGGAAGGACTTGCCAAAAACCCAGCCAAGTCCCGGGGCGGTTTGAGTGATTGCCGTCATCATGCCCTGATTCCCCCTTAAGCCCTTTAAGCCAGAAGATCGCTGACTGCGTACGATTTGAGGCTGAGTTCGTAAATGAAGACCTCCTCCAGGGAAAGCGGCAAGACATCGAGCAATAAGGGATGCAGCTCCTCAAGCACTCGGTGGATCTCTTCTTCGGAGCTTCGCGCCAGGATCTCGATCAGCGATCCCCTGGTACGGAATTGCAGGATGTCGAGCCCCCGTTCCCGTAAATGGCTTTCAGTCACTGGCTGCGGAAAGGCAGCCTGAATCTTCACGATGCTCAGGCGCAATTTGTCCAGCTCTTCAACAAAAAGAAGCCCTCCCTGGTGTAAAAGGCCGACATGGTCACAGAAATCCTCCAGTTCACGCAGGTTCTGCGATGCAATCAAGACCGTCAAATGGCGGTCTGCCACCTGGCGGGCGAGGATGCGCTTCAGGTTTTGCCGCATGACGGGATCCAGCCCGTCAAAGGCTTCGTCCAGCAGAAGCAGACTGGGATTACAGGCGATTGCCAGCAGGACGGCTGCCTGGCGCTGCATTCCGCGCGACATGCGATCCAGCCGGTCATTTTCCCCCAGGGGAAAGATGGCAAGCAATTCCTCATAAAGTGCCTGGTCCCAACCCAGGTAAAGCGAGCGGTTGAATTTTGACATCTTGTACAGGGTGTCAAAATGAAAGAAAGGCTGATCGGAAACAAACTGGATTTCCTGTTTGGCCCGCGCGTTTTCATAGACAATCTGTCCACGGTAGAGCATCCGTCCGGCCGTCGGCTTGTAGACACCGGCTGCCAACCTGAGAAAAGTTGACTTCCCCGCTCCATTGGAGCCGATCAGACCGAAAATGGACGATCCCTCGATCGAGCAGGATACCCGGTCCAGTGCCTTAACCGGTCCGAAGTGCTTGCTGAGCCTGTCCGCGGTCAGAATCTGTGCTTTTTCCTCTGTTTGGATTTCAGTTTCCGATGCCATGATCTAATTCGCCTTTCTTGCCCTTAGCTTTGAGTTCCTCTTCAATGGTGCCATCCAGAAGCCGGTGCAGCTCCTCCGATGAAATCCCGGCCAGCCAGGCCAGATGGGTGGCTGAGCGAAAGATGCGGCGGATTTCTTCTTTTTCCAGCTCTTTATTTTCGGGAATGTCGGATAGATAATTGCCTTTGCCCGGAACAGCATAAATCAGGTTTTCCTGTTCCATCTCTCCGTAGGCTTTTTGAACCGTGTTGGGGTTGATGCCTAGCTCTGACGCCAGCTGTCTCACCGAGGGAAGCTGGTCGTGCGCCTTGATCAGGCCGAGCGCGGCCATCCGGCGGAAGGAAGCCTTTAGCTGAAGATAGATCGGCACACCGCTTTGCAAGTTGATCTCCGGATAGACCATGCCATGTTTCTCCTGTAATTGTCCCAACCGTACTAGTTCAAACAGTACAGTTAGGATACAGCAACCCACCTTTCCTGTCAACTATTTAACTGCTGGAATCCGGCCATCCTTGGTTATAATGAAAAAGCTAACCATGATGGGAGGTGGATGATGGAAGCCGAAAACCGGGCGGCCCTGGAAGCAGTTTTTGACAGACTCAGGCGCTCATCCGTTTTGACAGCCAGGGTCAGGATGGCATGGAAACAAGCGGACGGATCCTTTCTTTTTGCCAGCAGGGACGCCAGCTCCACTGAGCGGCTGACGGCGGATGAACTGGCCGGTCGTGAACCGGTCATGGCCTCCCTATTCCGTGTCCGCTCAGATGCGGACGCGGTGCTTCGATCCCTTCCCGACTACGCCGGCGACACAGTCCACATCCGGAATTTCCTTTCTTTTGCGCCTGCCTTGGATGACGCAGCCAGCCTGATTGGCACCCGGATCGTTCTGGCGGGAAGTGACCAGCTCCGGCGGGTATTGACTGCCATGCGAAAACGAAACGCCTGCATCATTCGTCCGTCCAAAGATGGCAGGGAACCGGAAGCTTATGTCCTGGCTTTGGGCAAGACACCAGCCCAGGCTGTTGCCGTGACAATGGCTTTGGAGAGGGCCTGCCAGGCCCTGATTGAAGGGTCCCTGCTCGGCGGAGTCAAGCGGATCAAGCCGTGGGCAGCAGCCTGGAAACGGCTGACCTTTTTGCGCGAAAAGGCGATTGAAAGTGCTCCTTCAGAGATTCCTCCGGGGGAGCTTGAAAAACGGGAGGCAATTGCCCGCTGCGTCAACCAGCTCCTCGGAGAAAATTTGATTCAGGCAGCAGTGGGCGCTGTTTCACTCCGATTAGATGAACAACACTTGCTGATGACTCTTTCAGGTGACTGGCAGCATTCTTTATCGCCCCGCGATTCCTTGCGCGTCAACCTGGAATCGCTCGAAAATGACCGGGCCATAAAACCTTTCCCGGATATGAAAATTCACGCAGCACTGATGAAACGCTATCCACGCCTTCAATGCATCATCCTTACCCGGGCTCCGGCAACCGGTGTCTTTGCGGCCTGCCGGCAGCCGGTCCCAGTGGTCCGTCCGCAGGATCAAGAACTGTTGGGGGATGGGACCGGCTTTGCCCCTGTCCGTATTCCCTCAATTATGAAGGCACTTGCCCGATCGGGATCAGGGACCTGCATCCTGGGCAACCGGGGAGCACTTGCTGCAGGAGAATCCGAGGAAGAAGCCATGGCGAGATGCAGGAGCATGGAGACAGCGGCCCGCTGTTGTCTTGATTCCAAGGCCAGGGAACTGAGAGGCTAGAGGGGAGAGAAAATGAAATTACTGGAAACTTTCCAAGTGAAAAACCTGACATTAAAGAACCGGATCGTCATGCCGCCCATGTGTACTTACGCCGCAGATTCAAAGGGTTTGGCCAATGACCGCCACCTGATCCACTACGCTTCGCGGGCGGCCGGCGGCACCGCCTTGATCATTGTTGAGGCGACTGGTGTACGCCCCGACGGGCGGATCACCGACCGTTGCCTGGGCATCTGGGATGATTCCCAGGTGGAAGGTCTGCGAAGAATCGTCAACGCCTGCCATGCCGAGGGCGCCATGGCAGCCATTCAGTTGAACCATGCCGGCCGAAAGTGCACAGCCTGTCCGGATCAAGGGGATTACACCCTTGCGCCCAGTGCCATTGCCTTTGACTCAACCTACCGGCTGCCCCGAGAGATGAATCAGGAGGACATGGATCAGGTTAAGGAGGCCTTTTGTGACGGCGCCCGGAGGGCTCATGCTGCCGGTTTTGACGCCATCGAGATTCACGCAGCCCACGGTTTTCTCTTAAGCAGCTTCTTTTCTCCAGTGACCAACAGGCGTAAGGATCACTACGGCGGGAGCCTGGAGAACAGAGCCCGTTACCTGCTGGAAGTTCTGGAAGCGGTGCGTGTCTCCTGGCCCGGGGAAAAAGCCATTTTATTCCGGCTTTCGGCCACGGACTACCTGCCCGGCGGGACCAGTGTGGATGACACCATCTGGCTGGTTAACCAGGCGAGTTCCTTGATCGATATCGCCCATATAAGCTCGGGCGGGATCGCGTCCCTACCCATTGATGTCTTTCCCGGCTATCAGCTTCCTTTGGCTGAGGCGGTGAAAAAAAACTGCGGGCTCCCTGTCATTGCGGTGGGCGGAATCAGGCAGGCGGACATGGCGGAGGAAATTTTGGGCAACGGCCGGGCAGACCTGGTTGCCTTGGGAAAAGAGCTGCTGCGCAATCCCTTCTGGGTGGCCCAGACCGCCTGGGAAAGGGGCCATGACATTTGCTGGCCGGAGCTGAGCCGGACGGCCTTTGAAGAATGATGTATCTGCAAAAAGGCTGTTAAATCGACCCGCAAGGCATCAAAAGACGACCGGCTGAATCAGCAAAAAATCTGTCCGAAGTGAAGGCCGCCCCAGGGCGGCCTCCTCGTGGTCGTAACTGTGATTCGCTCAACACTTGCGGTAGGCCCGGATCAGGGCGTTCAATGTTTCCTTGGCATCTCCCAGCAGGAGCGCAATACCGGAACGGTATGACTCGTCGTAGAGAGGATTGTCGACACCCGCATAGCCGGGCAGTTTATCAAAGTTGCAGATAATGATGTGTTTGGCCTCCTCGACGTTGAGGATGGGCATACCGTAGATGGGCGTTCCCTCCGCCGTATTGGCTGCCGGATTGACCACATCGTTGGCTCCGATGATCAGAGCGACATCGGTTTTGGCAAATTCTTCGTTGACGTCCTGCATTTCATGGAGTTTGTCGTAGGGGACATCGACTTCTGCCAGGAGGACGTTCATGTGGCCCGGCATCCTGCCCGCCACGGGGTGAATAGCGAATTTTACCTCTTTGCCTTCCTGTTCCAGTTCAGTCATCAGTTGTTTGACGAGTGACTGCGCCTGGGAGAGGGCCATGCCGTAACCGGGTACGATAATGACGCTCCGGGCCTCATTCAGCCATTTGCCGCCCAGCTCCTCCGGCGCGGATTCCTCCCCGGCCGGTGCCTTCGGTACCTGGCAGACCCGGAAGGCCTGGATGATGGCATTCAGGGTGTCTTTGGCGTCACCCAGCATGAGAGCGACGTGATCCTCGCGTCCTTCATCATAGAGCGGGTTGTCGACGCCGGCATAGCCCGGAAGTTTGTCGAAGTTGCAAATAATGACGTGCCTGGCGTCTTCGACATCCAGGATGGGCATGCCGTAAATGGGTGTTCCCTCTGCCGTGTTGGCAGCCGGGTTGACCACATCATTGGCGCCGATAATGAGCGCCACGTCTGTTTCTTTGAAAGCGGGGTTGATCTCGTCCATTTCCCGGAGCTTGTCATAGGGAATATCGACCTCGGCCAGGAGAACGTTCATGTGCCCCGGCATCCTGCCGGCGACCGGGTGGATGGCAAATTCAACCTGCTTGCCTTCCTGCTCCAGCTCAGTCATCAACTGCTTGACGGTTGACTGTGCCTGGGAGAGGGCCATGCCGTAACCCGGCACAATGATGATCTTCTCCGCTTCCCGGAGCCAGAAACCGCACTGGAGTTCAGGAGTCAAGATACCCTTATCGGGATCTTCTTCCTCTCGTTCCAATCCCCCTTCGCGGTAGGATTTCATGATGGCGTCAAGCGTTTCCTTGGCATCTCCCAGCATGAGGGCGATGTGATCTTCGCGACCCTCATCATAGAGTGGATTGTCGACACCCGCATAGCCGGGGAGCTTGTCGAAATTGCACATGATGACTTTTTTGGCGTCTTCGACATCCAGGATGGGCATGCCGTAAATAGGTGTTCCCTCTGCTGTGTTGGCAGCCGGGTTGATCACATCATTGGCGCCGATGACGATGGCGACATCCGTGTCCTTGAACTCATCGTTAATATCCTGCATCTCATAGAGCTTGTCGTAGGGAATGTCAACTTCAGCCAGTAGGACATTCATATGGCCGGGCATCCTGCCCGCCACGGGATGAATGGCGAATTTGACCTCCTTGCCTGCTGCTTCCAGCTCGGTCATCAGCTGCTTGACGGTCGATTGAGCTTGGGACAGAGCCATGCCATAGCCTGGCACGATGATAACGCGCTCGGCATCGCGGAGCCAGCATCCGCAGGATTCCCCGGGCGACATGGCAGCCGCGGGAAGACCTTTGGTTTCCTTCCCCGCTGGATCAGGTACTTTCGGCCGTCCTGCCGGTTTTCCGGCCGCCGATGTCTTGCCGAGCAGAATGTCAAAGAGCTTGCGGTTCATGGCCCGGCACATGATCTGAGTCAGAAGGAGGCCGGAGGCACCGACGACACCCCCGACAGCCACCAGAAGAGGATCGGCGATGGCCATGCCGGCGATGGATCCGGCTACACCGGACAAAGAATTGAGCAGGGAGATGGTGATGGGCATATCAGCGCCGCCGACCCGGATGGCGAAGATGACACCAAAGGCGCCGGATAACAGGGCGCAAAGGATGATCAGGACTGCTTTCAGGACAGGCGCTGCCAGGATAGCGGGAAAGACCAGCAGGATCACAGTGACAAGCGACAAGATCAGAGTCAGGGCCGTCCAGACAGGGTGCTTTTTCAGGACAATGGGGCGCTGTGGGAGAAGATGATGGAGTTTGCCCGCTGCCACCAGGCTGCCCGTTAAAGTCAGTGATCCGACAAAGATGGCAAGCCCGGCGGTTGCCAGCGAAAAAACCGTTTCGCCTGGCTTGGCCGCGATCAGGGTCAGGATGCCGGCCAGCATGGAGGCACCGCCCCCGAAGCCATTCAGCAGGCCGACCATCTGTGGCATCTGGATCATCTTGACCTTGACGGCGATCAGGATGCCGATCAGGAGCCCGACCAGCATAGCTGCCCAAAGTTCAATGAAACTGAATATGCCGAAATACCAGAGTGTCAGCACAATGGCCAGCAGCATGCTGACGGCTCCCATGGCATTGCCCGCCACAGAGGTTTCAACCCGGCTCATCATGGAGATGCCGACCAGGACGGCGACGGTCAGAATTCCCGCAGCCACGTAGTAGACAATATTCTCAGCCGTTGAAGCCTGTTCGGCCACCAGGAGAGCGGGCAGGAAAGAGATCTTGGAAAGAATCGCAGAAAGAATCATTTTTCAGCCTCCTCCTTGCTCCCGTGGAACATGCGGAGCATGCGGTCGGTCACTCCGAAACCGCCAACCACATTGATGGTGGCAAGGACAATGGCGATAAAACCCATGATCTTGCTGCCCCAGTGGGCAGCCGCAGCTGTCGCAGCCAGACACCCCAGAACCGTGACACCGGAGAAAGCGTTCATACCAGACATCAGCGGTGTATGAAGCAAGCTGGGAACGCGGTTGATAATCTTGTAGCCGATCAGGGTAGCCATGATGAATACGGCGATCAGGATGCCCTGTGTTGTTGTCATAGCAAACTCCTTTAATTCAGTGCAGAGCACTTGTTGACGCAGAAAAATGCCGCACCCCGCGGGGTGCGGCATCCCTGGCGTTCATGTTAATGACCAAGTGCGGCGAATGCCTCCAGTGTCCCTTGATGGACAACCTTGCCCCCGTGCGTGGTCAAGGCGCTTTTAACGATGTCATCATCCATATCCAGATGGATCCTGCCGTCCTTGATCAGGTAGGAAAGCAGATTGTAGACATTTTGCGAGAACATCCAGGTGGAACTCGTAGGCAAGAGGCCCGGCAGGTTTTTAATACCGACCAGAGTCACACTGTGTTTGACTTCGATGGTTCCCGGCGGCGTGATCTCGCAGTTGCCGCCCTGGTCGATGGAGATGTCAACGATGACTGAACCCGGCTTCATGATTTTTACCATTTCCTCCGTGATCAGGGTGGGAGCCATTTTGCCCGGTACCAGGGCTGACAGGAAGACGATATCCATGTCCTTGATGTGCTCTGTCAGAATGCGGCGCTCCTCTTGCAGGCGCTCCTCGGACAGGGCCAGAGCGTAACCGCCTTCCCCGATGGCTTCTTCAGCCGGGACGCCCAAATCGATCACTTTGGCCCCCAGCGACTGGGCCTGTTCAGCCGCGTCCGGCCTGATGTCTCCGGCGTAGACGATGGCCCCGAGGCGTTTGGCAGTCGCAATGGCCTGGAGTCCCCCGACCCCGGCGCCAATGACCAGGGCATTGATGGGTTTGATCATGCCAACTGCGGTAAAGATCTGAGGTACAAAATGCGGCAGTTCATTGGCAGCGATCAGGATGCCCTTGTAGCCGGCGCAGGTGCTCATGGAGGTGAGTGCGTCCATGGCCTGGGCACGCGTGATGCGCGGGATCCCGTCCAGGGTGATACTGGTCACTCCCCTGGAAGCCATATGCTTGACCATCTCGTGGTTGGCGGGGGCGGCCGGGTGGATGAAGGTAATGAGGGTCTGTCCCTCATGCATCATGTCCACTTCATGTTTTCCTTTTTCTTTGTTGAAAAGGGGTTCCTTAACCTTGAGAATGACGTCTGCCTGTTCAAAAATCCTGCAGACGTCATCAATCACTTGCGCTCCCGCGGCCACGTAGTCCGGATCGTGGTAGAAGGCTCCCTCTCCGGCATTTTTTTCGACCAGGACGGTCAAACCGTCACCGACCATTTTGGCGACTGTTTCAGGCGACGCGGCGACGCGACGCTCCCCAGGCATAATTTCCTTTGGGACACCGATAATCATTTGTTCACCTCCAGTTTTGGTTCGTGGATTTCAACCGACTGTATGTTAACAGTAAATAGGTGAATTGACAATGTAGATAAAGAGTCAACCCGCGATTGCCTTCACTTGGTTTTCCAGCCGGACGGACTGCGGATACATGGTATGATTTTTGGTAGATTTGAAGGGGAGGTGTGAGAGCATGGAGAAGTATCCCGAATCTTTGCTGACTGAGTGGCTCAGCGATACAGGCAACTGGTTTCTTGATCCCGAAAAAGAGGCGTCAGGGCGGATGACTCAGCTCCTTTATCCGTATAAGGCCATGTTTTCACCCCTGCAGGTCAACGGGATCACTTTGAAAAACCGCCTGGTCATGGCGCCCATGGGAAATATCTCCATGGCGGAGGAAACGGGCCGGCCCGCCTCCTCCATGATTGCCTATTATGAAGAGCGCGCCAAAGGCGGCGCCGGCCTGATCACCTCCGGTCTGGTTCCGGTTTCGTTCGGCATTGACCCCTCCCTGACCGAACCAGGCCACCTCACCTATTTCCCAAGAATTCTGGGGAGCCGGACCTATTTTGCCGGCTGGCGTGATCTGGCCCATGTCATTCATGCCGCCGGGAGCCATTTTTTCATCCAGCTTTCAGCAGGCCTGGGCCGTGTCGGCAACCCTCAGTGCCTGGTGAATCAGCACAGATTCCCTGTCTCTTCATCCTTTAATCCAAACTTCTATTTGCCCGGTGTTCCCTGTCTCCGCCTGCCGGGCAGAAAGCTGAAACAGATCATCCGGAATTTCGGCCAGGCCGCGGCCGACGCGAAAACAGCCACCATTGACGGTGTTTACCTGCATGGCCATGAGGGTTACCTCCTGGAGCAGATGGCCAATACTGCCTTCAACCGGAGAAAACTGGGACCCTACGGCGACTGGCAGCGCTTTGGTCTGGAGGTGGTGCGTGAGATCCGAAAGCGGACGGGACCGGATTTTCCCATCATGTACCGGATCGACCTGTCGCTTGCCCTGAAGGCGGTCTATGGTGAGCGGATGAGTACCGTCCGGCCGCTTCGCAAGTTTAAAAAGGAGCGCACCCTGGAGAAGTCGCTGGACTACATGAAAAATCTGGTCACGGCCGGCGTTGACCTTTTCGATGTGGATCTTGGCTGCTATGACAACTGGTGGCTGCCGCATCCCCCGTCAACCATGAAGCCCGGCCTTTTTCTCGAGGCGGCAGCCCTGGTCAAAGAATTTTTCGAGGAGGAGCAGCTTGTTTCAAACCAGGGCCTGCCCATACCGGTCGCGGCCGTTGGAAAACTCGGCTTTCCCGACCTGGCTGAGAAAGCGCTGGCTGACGGCATGTGTGATCTGATCATGCTGGGCCGCCCGCTCCTGGCCGACCCTCAGTGGCCTAACAAGACTTACGCCGGGCGCGTCACAGACATAAGGCCTTGCATTGGCTGCCAGGAAGCCTGTGTCAATGAATTTGTTGAAGGCGGCCACCCCATGTGTGCCGTCAATCCCCGGACTTCTTTCGAATCAAGCTTGCCGGAGGTGCCTGCGCCTGCCTCCCATGTAAAGAAAATCGCTATCGTCGGAGCCGGTCCGGCAGGTTTTGAATGCGCTATGGCCGCCCTGGACCGGGGCCATGAGGTTCATCTCTTCGACAAGCAGGCCGGTGTGGGAGGCATGGTCCGTCTCGGGTCGGTTCCCGCTTTTAAGCGCGATCTTCGCAATTACCTGGAGTGGATGGAGCGGACAGCAGCAAAAGCCGCGCGTGACAAACCGCATTTTCTCTTGAGACCGGGCACGGAGGCGACTCTCCGGGTCCTGACGGAAGGACAGTATGACAGCATTGTCTGCGCGACGGGGAGCCGGGAGACAATTCCCGATGTGGAGGGGGTTGATCTGGCAGTTACCGCCAGGCAGCTTCTGGAGGATCTCTCTCTCCTTGCCGGCAGGCAGAAAATCTTTGTGGCCGGCGGCGGCAGCCTGGGCTGTGAGATTGCTTACCTGGCGGCATCGGAATATGGCTTGAAAGTCACAGTCGCCGAGACTCTCCCCCATTTCATGCAGGGAATTTGCACCGCCAACCGTGGCCACCTGATCCATGAACTCGAAAAATACGGGGTTGAATTAATGAACTGTACCAGTCTGGAACAGATTGAGTTTGGGCGCGTGACTGTCCGCACCAACCTGTCACCAACCGTTCCCGATCCCTACAACACCTGGGAACCGCTCCTGCCCGATAATGTTCCCAACCCTCTGGCCAGGCAGCTGAAAATGGAAATGGAAACCCGCCAGCTGGAGGCGGATCTGGTCGTGATCGCCACGGGCAGCGAATCTGACCGGGAGCTCTACCGGCTCCTGGTTGACAACTATGCGGCGCCGGAAATCCGCTTGATCGGTGACGCAGGATCGCCCCGCATGATCACGGAGGCCGTGCGGGCAGGCTACCGCACGGGGATCAGTTTGTAAGAGGGCGGTCAGATGGCTAAAAGGCAAAAACCGGATCGTCCCCTGCGCCTTGTCATGGTTGGCTGCGGCCGGGCTTCCCGGGCCCATCTCAAAGCAATCAGCTATTTTGAAAAGCGGGGTTTTTTGTCGCTGGAAGGCTTGGTCGACCGTGACCGTCTGATGATGGAGGAAGTTCTCAAAAACCGCGGACCACGCCTGCCCCAACCCCATCTTTCTCACGACGCGGAGACCCTGTTTCGAAAATTCTCTTTTGACATTGCTGTCATCGCGACTCCCCCTCCAACCCATGGTCCGATCGCCATGAGGGCACTGGAGGCCGGCCTGCATCTGGTGATTGAAAAACCGCTGACCCTCGATCTGGACCAGGCGGACCAGCTGATTTCGGAGGCAAAAGCGCGTGAACGTATCCTGGCTGTGGGAATGAAATACCGCTACTTTCCCGGTGTCGGCGATATACGGGCTTTGATTCAGGGCGGTTTCCTGGGTGAGGTGCTCTATGGTGTGACCTCTGTGCGATGGGGGCATGATCAGTCCTATTACGACCAGGCTGCCTGGTTCGGAACCTGGGAAGCGGAAGGCGGTGCCTTGATGAACCAGAGCATCCATGGACTTGATCTGATGGCATACCTGATGGACGCACGCCCTCTTGAAGCAACTGCGGTCCTGGCACGTCAGTGCCACGACATGGAGGCCGCCGATCTTGTTTCAGGGATCCTGACACTTGAAGGCAACCGTTACCTGCTCCTGGAGGGGACCACCAACACTGACCCCGGCCGCCAGGAGGCTTCCTTCTTTCTCCGCTGTGAAAAAGGGACTGTCCGTGCAGGCTTTGCCGGGGGCCATCAGTCGGTTTCCGTCAAATTGGATCAGGGCAGGGAGCTCGCCAACAAGCTTATCCTGAAAGCAGTCTTCAGCCAAATCCACCGCGAAGGCATGGGCATTGTCAGACAAATGGGCAACCCTTATACGTTTCTTTACGCCGACCTGCTGGATGCCATCACGGAGAAAAGACCGCCGGTCGCGCCGGGTGAAGCAGGCCGCGAATCGCTTGCCAGTGCTCTGGCGCTTCTGCAGTCGGGCAAGGAGAAGCGGACCGTTACCTGCCCGCCTTCCGGCTTTCACCTCAGGGAAATGACCGGTCTTTTTGATCAGGCCTGATCGCCAAGCTGCCTTGCCAGTTTGACCAGACTGGAGGCGCCAAGTCTTGTGGCGCCGAGATCCATGAGTATCTTCGCGTCTTCAAGCGTCCGGATACCCCCTGATGCCTTAATACCCACCTGCGGTCCCACATGCGCCTTAAAAAGACGGATGTCATCGGCAGTTGCGCCTCCGGAACCGAAGCCGGTCGAGGTTTTAATGAAATCAGCCCCGCTGTCGGTGACGATCCGGCATAAATGGATTTTCTCCTGGCCCGTCAGTTCACAGGTCTCGACGATAACCTTTAATACAGTGTCTTCGCAGAGATCGCGGATCTGCTCAATTTCATCCTGGACAAGTTCCCAAAGACCGTCTTTGACCCAGCCAAGATTGATGACCATGTCGATTTCATCAGCCCCGCTTTCCAGCGCATCCTCTGTCTCGAAGAGTTTGGATCCGGTCGTGTCATAGCCTGTGGGGAAACCGACAACGGTGCAGATGGGGAGTCTGCCCCTGACATAAGAGGCTGCCTCGTAAACATAGGAGGGGGGGATGCAGGCGGAGGCGCAACCGAATTCCAAGGCCTCCTCCAGGAGCAGTTCAATTTCCTTCCAAGTCGCGGCCGGCCGCAAGAGGGTGTGGTCGGTGGCGGCCAGAATTTTTTTGACGTCCATTTTTACCTCCCGAAAACTCTCTTGTCTCTTTTATCAGTCTACACGTTTATGCCGCCGGATGTGCCGGATTTTCACACCTTCTTGTTACAGAACTCGCTCCAATCAAATGAAATATGGTAGATTTACGAGTGGCCTGGAGCAACATTGGAAGGAAGGACGGCTCGGATCAGAGTCCTCAACGAATGACGAAAATAGAGAAAAACAAATCACTTCTGGCACGCTTTGCCTCCTACTACAAACCCTATCTTTGGCTTTTTGCGGCGGATCTTTTCTTTGCGGCCATTGAGGGTGCTGTGGGCCTCGCCTTTCCGTCCATCATCCGCTACCTGATCAATGATATCTTTACTTTGGGCGATCAGTCCCTGATCATCCCCATCCTGCTCCGGACGGCTTTTCTGATGCTGGCACTCTACATCATTGAGGCGGCAGCTCTTTACTTTGTCACCTCCTACGGCCATATTCTCGGCGCGCGGATCGAAACGGACATGCGCAGGGAACTCTTCACCCACATGGAGAAGCTTTCCTTTTCCTTTTTCGACAATACCAGCACGGGGAAAATGGTCTCCCGCTTGATCACGGACTTGAATGATATTACCGAGCTGGCCCACCACGGGCCGGAGAATGTCTTTATTTCTTTCTTTAAGTTGATTGGTTCCTTTGTCATTCTTGCCCTGATCCATGTGCCCATGACCCTGATCCTGATCTTCTTCACAGGGGTCATGGTCGCAGTTACCTTGGGCTACAGGAAAATGATGACCAGCGCCTTTATGGATAACCGGCGGAAAATTGCCGACGTCAATGCCATCGTTCAGGACAGCTTGTCGGGTATCCGGACTGTTCAGTCATTTTCAAGCGAAGACATTGAAATGGAGAAATTCCACCGAGGGAATGAAGCTTTTTATCGCTCAAAACGGCGCACTTACATGGTCATGGGGCGCTACCATACCCTGAACCGCTTCATGCAGGGCATGCTTTACCTGACCACCCTGATCGCCGGCGGTTTCTTCGTTGTCCGGGGCACGCTCAATCCGGCTGACGTGATCGCCTATGTGCTCTATATCAATATGTTCCTGGACCCCATCCGGACTCTGATCATGTTCAATGAACAATTTCAGCAGGGCATGACGGGATTCAAGCGGATGGTTCAGGTGCTGGATACGGAACCCGAAATCGCTGACCGCCCCGGTGCTGCAGATGCCGGAACGCTTAAGGGTGAAATCAGCTTTGAACAGGTTACTTTCCGATATGAGGATGAAAATGTACTCGATAACTTGTCGTTCTCAGTTGAAGCGGGGAAAACAGTTGCCCTGGTAGGCCCCTCAGGTGTGGGCAAGTCCACCATCTGCTCCCTCATTCCGCGTTTCTACGACGTGACTGAGGGCCGGGTCCTGGTCGACGGGATCGACGTGCGTGACTTCACCCTCGAATCGCTCCGCGACAACATCGCCGTTGTCCAGCAGGACGTCTACCTCTTCAACAGCTCGGTTCGCGACAACATCGCTTACGGCAACTGGGACGCCACACTTGAGCAGATCAAGGAGGCGGCCAGGCGGGCCAACATCGACGACTTCATCGAGTCGTTGCCTGATGGCTACGACACTATGGTCGGCGAACGCGGTGTGCGTTTCTCCGGCGGCGAACGCCAGAGAATTTCGATCGCCCGCGCCTTTCTTCGCAACCCGCCCATCCTGATCCTGGATGAAGCCACCAGTTCATTGGACAATATCAGTGAGCGGTACATTCAGGCGGCACTTGACGATCTGTCGCGTGACCGGACCACCCTGGTCATTGCACACAGGCTTTCAACGATCAGAAATGCCGACGAAATCCTTGTGCTTTCTGACAAGGGGATTGCGGAGCGGGGGACCCACAGTGAACTGCTGGAAAAGGACGGCGAATATGCCTTCCTTTACCGCAGCCAGTTTGAAATATAGCCGGCGAAAAGGGTCGGGCGGCCGGAAGCTGCCGGCCCCCTCTTTGGCCAACTGTCCTTGAATGCCTCATGCTGCCATGCTAAGATTTAGCTAATTCGATAAGGGAAACCAACTGCTTTCAGTTGCCCCGGGGAGCTTGTCTGGCATGTCAGAAATTTTCGATATCCATTTGAAAGACGAAGGGCTTCGGCGCATTCTTTGGGCGGAGCGCCACATGCCCATTCTTGAAACCATCCGGCACCGTTTTGAAAAAGAACAACCCTTTAAGGGGATACGTGTCTCCCTCGCGGTCCACCTGGAGGCAAAAACGGCCTGCCTTGTCCGCGCCTTTCGGCGCGGCGGGGCGGAAGTTTATGTCACCGGGTCCAACCCGTATTCCACACAGGACGCTATCTGTGCGGCCCTGGTGGCCGACGGCTGCGAGGTCAATGCCATCCATGGGGCTTCCTTCGAAAAGTACAGGGAATTCTGGAAAAAAACGTTGAGCTTGAACCCCCACATTGTCATTGATGACGGCGCTGACCTGATCAACCTGCTCATGGGCGAATGCAGTGCCTGCGCAAGTGACCTGATCGGTGCCTGTGAAGAGACGACGTCAGGAGTCCAAAGACTGCGCGCCTGGGAGCGGGAAGGAAGACTCAGTTTTCCGGTCATCGCTGTCAATGACGCTCAGTGCAAGACCTGGTTCGATAATTATTACGGAACCGGCCAGAGCACAGTCGGCGCCATCATGCGGGCGACCAACCTGATGGTTTCAGGCATGAAGGTGGTCATTGCGGGCTATGGCTGGGTGGGTCGGGGGATCGCCCGGATGCTGGCGGCCCTTGGAGCTCACGTCATCGTGACCGAGATTGATCCCATCGCGGGACTTCTGGCGATCATGGACGGCTTCACCCTGGTCAGGATGGATGAGGCGGCCAAACTGGGGGATCTGTTCATCACGGCGACCGCTTCGATTGACGTCATCACGCCCCGCCATTTCGAAGTAATGAAAGACCAGGCCATCCTTTGCAATGCCGGACACTTCAATCGTGAGATCGATCTGGTATCGCTTGAGGCCATGGCAACCAAGGTTGAGACGGTGAGGGAGAACATCACCGCTTATACATTGAGAGACGGCCGTGAGCTGCATGTCATCGCACATGGAGCCCTGGTCAATATCGCGGCAGCGGACGGCCACCCCGTCGAGATTATGGACATCTCTTTTTCGCTGCAAGCACTGAGCGCGGAGTATCTGATCCATCACCGCTCGATCCCGGCAGGCGTCCATGCCGTGCCGGAAGTGATCGACCGCCGGGTTGCGGATATCAAGCTTTCGACCATGGGAGCCGCGCTCGATCAGGAGACGGAGGCTCAAAAAGAGTACCGCCAAAAAGACTTGATCGTCTGAAAATAGAAAGAAAGAAGGAGGAATCTATGAAAACACTGTTAAAAAAATTATTGCTGGTCCTGCTGGTGATCTCCTTGATTGCCGGTGTCGCCTGCGCACCGAAGACGGAGGAGCCTGACAAACCCCCGGCAACCGAGGGAGAAGGACCGCCTGCCACCCAGGCCCCGGAAACACCGGATACTTCCCCACCCTCAGATGATGAAGAAGGCCTCAAGATCGCTATCGTCACTACTTCAGGCGTTGACGATGGTTCCTTTGGGCAGGACTGCTACAACGGTATTCTCCAGTTCATCGACAAGAATCCTTCCTCGACTGTCAAGACGGTCAAGGAGCCTGACAATGCCAAGGTCATGCAGGCTGTCGAAGATATCTTCGCCGATTACGACGTTCTGGTTCTGCCTGGCTTCCAGTTCGCACCTGTGGGAGTGCTGGCCATGGAAAATGAAGACATCCGTGTCATCCTGGTTGACAGCGCACCCACTGACGAGAACGGGGAGGAGCAGGAGCTCGATAACGTATACGGCATGCTGTTTTCCGAGCAGGAAAGCGGCTTCTTTGCCGGTGTTGCCGCCGCGCTTGAGACCAAGACAGGCAAAGTCGGTTCGGTGCACGGCATGGCTTTCCCGCCAGTCGTCAATTACCAGTTCGGTTTTGAGGCAGGTGTCAAGTACGCCAACAAGCATCTTGGAACAAGTGCGGAAATCATTTCCCTGCCCTCCTATGCGGGCACTGATGTCACGGGAGCCAATGTCGGAAGCAACTATGTCGGTGACTTCGCAGACGAGGCGACCGGTAAGATCATCGGCAATGAACTCTATGACCTGGGCTGTGACATCCTCTTCGTGGCTGCGGGCGCTTCAGGCAACGGCGTCTTCACGGCGGCCAAGGAGCGCAAAGACGTCTTCTGCATCGGCTGTGACGTAGACCAGTACGATGACGGCGATCGCGGCGATGGCACCAACATCATTTTGACTTCCGCGCTCAAGGTCATGCATCTGAACGTTGACCGTCAGCTCCAAGCCATTTTGGACGGGACTTTCAAGGGCAAAAATGAAGTGCTGACGGTACAGACTGACTCGACCGGCTACGTATCCGCCCCAGGGCGCCATCAGCTGTCGGAAGACACACTGGCCAAGCTGAAAGAGGTCTATGACAAAGTGAAAGCCGGCGACATTGTCCCGCCTGGCAACTTCACCGAGCAGACCGTGGAGGATTTCCCCGGCCTGTAAAAGGACAGGGATGAAACAGCAGACTGTTGACAGACCCGGAGCCCCCGCCGGGGGTCTCCGGGCCTCTTGTGGAGACAAGAAAGAGGGTTGAGCCATGGGAGATGCGGCCGATCATTCCGTTGTCGTTGAACTTTTGGGAATCCGCAAGCAGTTCCCGGGCGTGCTCGCCAATGATGACATTTCACTCCAGATCCGCCAGGGCGAGATATTTGCCATCTTGGGCGAAAACGGTGCCGGAAAAACAACTCTGATGAACATCCTCTTCGGACTTTACCGGCCGGATGAAGGCAAGATCCGGATCCGGGGCCGGGAGGTGGAGTTCAGTTCGCCGCGTGACGCGACGGCACTTGGAATCGGCATGGTACATCAGCATTTCAAACTGGTTGAAAATTACACCGTCGCTCAGAATATCATCCTGGGACTTGAGCCGCTCAAAAAATGGCTGGGACTTTTTCCCCTGGTCAACGAAAAGGCCGCCAACAAAGAAATCGCCCTGCTTTCCGACCACTACGGACTGAAGGTCGATCCCCGCCTCCCCGTCGGTGAGGCCAGCGTTTCGGTCCAGCAACGCGTTGAAATCCTCAAAATGCTATACAGAAAAGCCGATATCCTGATCCTGGACGAACCGACTGCCATGCTGGCACCCCAGGAGATTGAGCACCTGATTGAGGTCATCCATGAACTCCGGAGACATGGGAATACTGTTATCCTCATTACCCACAAACTGGATGAAATCAAGCGGCTGGCGGATCGCTGTGCGGTTCTTCGGCGCGGCAGGCTGGTCGATGTCTTTGACGTTGCGAGTACGGATACCGCCCATATGGCCGCCACCATGGTCGGCCAGTCTCTTGATTTTGAGATTATCAAGGAAGACCGCCCTTTCGGTGAAGTCGTGCTGGAAGTGGAAAACCTGACAGTCATGAAAGAAAGAAATGTCACTGCCGTCCGCGACGTCTCCTTCTCAGTCCGTGAAGGTGAAGTGGTCGCCCTGGCCGGCGTAGCAGGCAACGGACAGGTTGAAATCGTCGAGGCCGTCTATGGGCAGATGAAAGCATCATCCGGAAGAGTCTTGCTGAAGGGCCGGGACATCACGGGTCACTCGATCAGAACCCGGATCCGTGAGGGAATTTCCTATGTCCCCGAAGACCGCCAGAGGACGGGTCTCGTCATTGATATGACGCTTTCAGAGAATTTGGCCTTAAAAACTTATGGCCAGGCCCCTTTTTCAAAAAGAAAAGTCATGAACCGCACGGCTTTCAAGCGTCATGCCAATAAGCTGATTGAAGCTTATGATATCCGAAGCGGATCAGGTGACGCGACCATTGTCCATTCCATGAGCGGCGGCAATCAGCAAAAGGCTATTGTCGCCAGGGAAATTGACCTGGGCAACCAGCTGATCATATTTGTCCAGCCGACGAGGGGCCTCGACATTGCGGCCCGCACACATATTCACCGCCAAATCATGGAGGAACGGGCCAAAGGGCATGCTATTTTGCTCGTTTCGCTTGAGCTTGACGAAATTATGGAATTGGCCGACACCATTGGTGTCCTTTATAACGGCGTTCTGCGCAAGATTGCACCTGCCGGGGAGCTGACACTGGAGGAAGTCGGGCAATTGATGCTGGGGGTGGGAGCATGAAAAAAACGGAGAGCGGCAAAACCCTTACCGCCCGGCTGCGGTCCTCGCGCCTGCTGATCCCTTTGGCCAGCATCGTTTTGACTTTTGCCGTATTGACCATCGTCTTTGTCGCCATCGGCCGCAATCCCTTTGCTGCTATTTACAGTTTCTTCCAGGGCTCCGGGCTGGGTATGAAGCCCTCCTACTCGAAAAGCAGCAGCATGTTGACGGACTTCCTGTCCTACCTGGGTATTCTTTCGCCCATGCTTCTTGGATCGTTGGGGGTTGTTGTCGGCCTGCGCGGCGGTCTTTTCAACATAGGCGTTTCAGGCCAAATGCTGACGGCGGGCTTCCTCGCCACCATCCTGGTCGGTTATTCAAAATTGCCCCCGCCTCTTTCGATTCCGCTTGTACTGCTGATCGGGCTTCTGGCCGGTGCCGCACTTGGCGCCATGATCGGCTGGCTGAAATACCGCTTCAATGTGCACGAGGTGGTATCCAGTATCATGTTCAATTACATCGTCAGTTTTCTGACCGGCTATTTCATCAAGACCAAGTACGTTGACCCTATCATCCGCTCGTCCAGGCAGGTTGCCGCCAATGCCAGGCTTCACATCATTTTCAAGACAGCCTCAGGCCTGAAGCTGGTCATTCCAGTAAGCATCTTTATCGCGGTTGCCATGGCCTTTTTGATCCGCTTCTATCTGGAGCGGATGTCCGGCGGTTTTGAAATCCGCATGGTGGGTTTCAACCGCGAGGGTGCCGCTTACGCTGGTGTGCCCATCCGCAATGTCATGATCCGCACCATGCTGATTTCCGGTGCCCTGGCAGGTCTTGCCGGCGTGACCTATTACCTGGGCTACTATTCCACCATGGTGCCCAAAGACCTGCCTTCCCTGGGTTATGACGCCATCGCGGTGGCCTTGCTTGGCAATCTTGGTCCCGTCAGCTGCATCCTGTCTTCAGCCCTGATCACTATTTTCCAAAAGGGCGCTGTTTACATGAGTTCCGCTACCGGCGTTGTCCGTGAGATTGCTTCACTGGTGACAGGAATTCTGCTGCTTTTCAGTTCACTCGGCGTTTCAATGCGTGAACGGTCGCGCCATTACGACTAGCAGGAGGGTGAGGTGAAATATGATCGATAAAATTATCATTGACGGCCTGGCTTTCTCTCTCCCGCTCTTTGCCATGGCCATCGGGGGCATTTTCAGTGAAAAAAGCGGCATCACCATGTTGGCCCTGGAGGGTATACAGGGTTTCGGTGCTTTTTGCGGCGCGGTCGCCTTCGCCTATCTTCAGCCGGTCATCCGCGGTGGCACTCAAGTCATTGTCTACCCGGTTCTCTTCGCCGCCATGTTGGGGGGCATGATCTTTGCCCTGCTTCACGCCTACATGTCCATTCGTTTCCGGATCAATCAGGTTATCAGCGGCGTCGTTGTCAATATTCTGGCCATGTCATTGACGATCTTCCTTACCGGACTGATTAATGAAGGCCTGACAGGTGAACCATCAAATAAAATCTGGCTGGGGGCTGCCCCCCGCTTCAGCGTACCGGGGATCAGCAGGATTCCCGTAATCGGTGCCATCTTCCGCGATCTTTACATTTTTGCCCCCTTCATTGTTGTTTTCGCGGTTGTCTCGGCCATCCTGATCTATAAGACCCGCTTTGGCCTCCGACTCCGGGCTTGCGGCGAAAACCCGGAAAGCGTTGAGGCAGCCGGCTGCAGCGTTAAACGGATCCGCTATCTGGCCCTGGTCATCTGCGGCCTTCTCACAGGGCTGGGCGGCATGAATTTCGCCTTTGCCTTTTCCGCCAACTTCTCGCCCACCATCTACATGGGTTATGGTTACCTGGCCATCGCGGCCCTGATCTGCGGCAACTGGGATATCCGTCGGACGCTTCTAACCTGCCTGATTTTCGGTTTTGCCCGGTCGGGAGGTTACCAGCTCATCCTGAAGCTGGGTATGTCGAGCGATGTGTCCGACCTCCTGCTCATGATTCCTTATGTGCTGACCCTTCTGCTCCTGCTCTTCTTCTCCCGGCACAACCATCCGCCGAGTGCCCTCGGGTCGGACTATGAGTACGACCGGCGCTAGGAGAATCAAAGCGTGATCTGCCCGGTATTCTGTTGAGAATATTTACGTATTTACGTGGAAATTTGTAATAGAATTGGAAATCTGTTAGCTTAATGATGTAAATCAGGGAATATCCATGAGCTTATGAAGCGTTCGTTCGCAGGAGCCAGCCAAGTGATGCTTGTCAAGAGGGACAGATATCTCAATCAATTGATCAGGAGAAAGCATAACCGCTTGATCAAAATTATCACGGGTATCCGTCGCTGTGGGAAATCTGTACTTTTGTTTGAGCTTTTTGTTGAACATTTGCTCAGTCAAGGAGTGGACAATTCCAAAATTATCGCGATTGCTCTTGATGACAGGAGAAATCAGGCATTGCGTGAACCGGATGCATTGCTCGCTTATATTTTGAACAGGGTTAAAAGTGACGGATCCTACTATGTCCTGCTTGATGAAGTCCAGTATGTTCCCGAATTCGAAGACGTTCTCAACACTCTTCTTCATATTGGAAAAGTTGACGTGTATGTCACAGGAAGCAATTCCAGGTTTCTGTCTTCGGATATTGTGACAGAATTTCGCGGTCGCGGTGATCAAATACGAATGCATCCATTCTCTTTCTCGGAGTTTCTGTCGGGATTCAGAGGTCCCAGGGAGGAGGCTTGGCGGGAATATTACACATATGGAGGTTTGCCCCAGATCTTGACTCTGACATCTCCGGAGCAGAAGAAAAGCTTTCTTCAGTCGCTTTTTCAGTCTGTTTACGTGGCAGATATTGTCGAACGCTATAAGATTCGACATGATTCGGAAATGGTCGAGTTGTTAATGGTGCTGGCTTCTGGAATCGGTAGCTTGACCAACCCGCATAAACTTGAAAAAACCTTTCGCAGCAAGAAGAATATTTCCCTGTCCTACAACACAATTTCAAAATACCTGGAGTATCTTCAGGATGCTTTTCTTCTTGAAAAAGCGATCCGATACGACGTCAAAGGTAAACGTTACATTAACTCGCCCTATAAATATTACTTTTCTGACACCGGCTTGAGAAATGCCTTGCTGGAATTTCGCCAAACCGAAGAAAACCACCTGATGGAGAACATCCTGTTTAATGAACTGAGATTAAGGGGTTTTTCCGTAGATACAGGCCTGGTCCCGGTCCACACTAAGGATAGTCAGGGCAGGTCGCAACTTAAGCAATTTGAAATTGATTTTGTAGCGAACAAAGGTGATTTACGCTATTACATCCAGTCCGCCTATCGAATTGATACAGACCGTAAAAGGAATCAGGAGGTGCGCTCCCTGACTCATACCAATGACTCCTTCCGGAAAATTATCATTGTAGGAGATCCGATTTCTCCCTATCACGATGAGCGTGGAATCCTGAATATCGGAATTCAGGACTTCCTGTTGGGCGTACACGGTTTGCTGGATTAGATCGCCCTGCCGGGCCTGTTTTCGATTGGGGTTTGCCGGCGCGAAAGTTGGTTCAATTTCCGGCTCAAAATTCACTATCTTCACCCCAGTATAAAGATCACCCTTTTTCATTTGCAGAGGCACCCCTCCTTTCATTTCCCGGATGATGGGATTGCGGATGGTGATCCCACGGCCCATTTGGACAAAGGGATATACTTCGAGGCCTGAAATATAAAGGACTGCACGCCTTCTTTGAAACATATAATCCCATTTCCTTACAGAAAGAAAGGGTAAGCTCCTTGCGCAACTCCAATCCCAAAACATAGGATGTTGGAAAATGAGAGATTTTGAAGACCCGATTCAACCGCATTTATCGCGCGGTTGATCCTGCATCCGATGTCATGGCAGCACAAAGGACAAGGCTGCCGGGTTATCGATACCGTGCACGAGTACTGGACAAAGCAGGGTCTTCCTGCTATTATTTGTTTTCAGTCGCCCGCATTGCGGGCAACTTTATGAGCAAATCTTTACGGAAGGAGGTGTGTTGATGCCTACGTTCAACCAGTTGGTAAACAAAGGACGGAAATCGAAAAAGAGCAAGACAAACGTTCCGGCGCTGGCGTCCGGACTTAATACTTTAAAACGTCGTGCCTCGTACTATTCGTCACCGCAGAAGCGGGGCGTGTGCACGGTGGTAAAGACGACAACGCCGAAAAAACCGAATTCAGCGCTCCGCAAGGTCGCGCGTGTCCGTCTTACGAATCAGCACGAGGTTTATGCGTATATCCCGGGAATCGGTCACAACTTGCAGGAACACAGTGTGGTCCTGATCCGCGGCGGCCGTGTCAAAGACCTGCCGGGCGTCCGCTATCATGTCATACGCGGCACGCTCGATACAGCCGGTGTCTCTGATCGGAAACAGAGCCGGTCCAAGTACGGAGCCAAGCGCCCGAGAGTCGCGAAGACCAAGTAACGGCCAGCGGTTGGACAAACATGCAGGAGAACACGCCTCTTTGACCGGGCCTGTTTTTTGAGCATGACACGTGTCCATATCGTGAGTACCTGTGGTTTCGGGTTCCCATGGAAGAACCCGCATAATCATGAAAGGAGGGAAGACCATTGCCAAGGAAAGGCCATATTCCCAAAAGAGAAGTACTGCCCGACCCTGTCTACCATGACGTGCGGGTGGCAAAACTGATTAACAACGTGATGCTGGACGGCAAGAAAGACCTTGCCCAAAGCATTGTGTACAATGCTTTTGACCTGATTGAACAGCGGGCCGGCGAATCGCCGCTCGAAGTGTTCAACAAGGCCATGGAGAACGTGATGCCCGTGCTTGAAGTCAAGGCGCGCCGTGTTGGCGGATCCAACTATCAGGTCCCCATCGAAGTGCGTCCCGACAGACGTCAGACACTGGCACTGCGCTGGATTGTTCAGGCGGCACGCACCCGAAGTGAGCGCACAATGAAAGAGCGCCTGGCCAACGAACTGCTGGATGCATCCAAGCAGGCCGGGGCAGCGCACCGGAAAAAAGAAGAGATTCACCGTATGGCAGAAGCCAACCGTGCCTTTGCCCATTACAGGTGGTAAGTGACATCTTAAGGAAACTTGCAGGAGAACAAACAGATGCCCAGGGAATTCTCGCTTGAGAATACAAGAAATATCGGCATCATGGCCCATATCGACGCCGGCAAAACGACGACGACCGAACGGATCCTTTACTATACAGGGCGGATTCACCGGCTGGGTGAAACCCACGAAGGTGCCGCTACCATGGACTGGATGCCCGAAGAGCAGGACCGCGGGATTACCATTACCTCGGCCGCGACGACAACGACCTGGAAAGGGTGCCGGATTAACATCATTGACACCCCGGGCCATGTCGATTTTACCGTCGAGGTCGAAAGGTCGCTCCGCGTACTGGATGGGGCCGTCACTGTTTTGTGCGCCAAGGGAGGCGTTGAACCGCAAACTGAAACCGTTTGGCGCCAGGCTGACACTTATGGGGTTCCCCGCATCGCCTACATCAACAAGATGGATATCGTCGGAGCTGATTTCTTCCACGTCGTCAAGATGATGAAGGACCGCCTTGGTACCAACGCGGTTCCGATTCAGCTGCCTGTCGGCAAGGAAGATTCTTTTCTCGGCATTATCGATTTGATGACGATGAAGGCTGAGATTTATCAGGGAGAAGATCTGGGTAAAACCATTACTGAGGCCGATATTCCCGCGGATCAGCGGGAAGAGGCCAGGGAGTGGCGCGCCAAAATGATCGAAGCCATCTGTGAAACCGATGACGATCTGGCTGAGAAGTTTCTCAGCGATGAGGAAATTTCAGCTGAAGAGCTGAAAAAGGCACTCCGGACAGCGACCATTGCGACGGCCATCACGCCCGTGACTTGTGGTTCTTCCTACAGGAACAAAGGGGTGCAGATGCTGCTGGACGCCATGGTTGAATACCTGCCTTCGCCGGTCGATATTCCGCCGGTTGTGGGAATCGACCCGAGGAGCGGTGAGGAGCTGACACGTCCGGCCGACGACAAGGCTCCTTTCTCTGCCTTGGCCTTCAAGGTCATGACCGACCCCTATGTGGGTCAGCTTTGTTTTTTCCGAGTCTACAGCGGTACGCTGAAAGCAGGCACTTACGTAAAAAATGCGACCAAGGACAAGCGCGAGCGGATCGGGCGCATCCTGATGATGCACGCCAATCACCGTTCGGATGCCAGCGAGGTCTACGCCGGCGATATTGCTGCCGCCGTCGGCCTTCGTAACACGACTACGGGTGATACCCTGACGACTGAGCAGGCCCCCATCGTTCTTGAGAGCATGGATTTTCCGGAGCCGGTCATCTCGGTTGCCATTGAACCCAAGTCCAAGGCCAGCCAGGAGAAACTGGACGGCGCCCTGGCCAAATTGGCCGAGGAGGATCCGACCTTCAGGACCCGCGTCGATAAGGAAACAGGACAGATGATTGTTTCCGGCATGGGTGAACTCCATCTGGCTATCATTGTGGATCGGCTTTTGCGTGAATTCAAAGTTGAAGCCAACGTAGGCCAACCGCAGGTTGCCTATCGTGAGACCATTACCAGGGAAGCACGGGGTGAAGGACGATTCGTTCGGCAAACCGGAGGCCATGGCCAATATGGGCACGCCGTTATCGAGATTGCTCCGCTTGAGTCAGGCAAGGGCT
Organism: Fastidiosipila sp.; assembly: GCA_012511175.1. Taxonomy (NCBI): domain Bacteria; kingdom Bacillati; phylum Bacillota; class Clostridia; order Eubacteriales; family Oscillospiraceae; genus Fastidiosipila; species Fastidiosipila sp. Next base: position 49,894 of record JAAZGO010000010.1, read on the forward strand.
TCGTTTTCGAAGACAAGACAGTCGGGGGTGTGATCCCCAAGGAATTCATTAAGTCAGTGGAAGAGGGCATCCGCGACGCCATGAACGGCGGGGTGGTTGCCGGCTATCCAGTCGTGGACCTGAAGGCGACCCTGATCGATGGTTCCGCTCATGAAGTGGATTCGTCGGACATCGCCTTCCGCATTGCCGGTTCCATGGCTTTGAGAGATGCCATGAAACACGCGGATGCTATCCTGATGGAACCCATCATGAAGGTCGATGTCATCGTCCCCAGCGAATACCTGGGTGATGTACTGGCAGACCTGAATGCCCGGCGGGGCCAGATCCAGGGAATGGAAGCGGCCCATAATGCGCAGGTTGTCGATGCCTTCGTCTCCTTGTCGGAGATGTTCGGCTACGCGACCGCTCTAAGGTCGCGAACTCAGGGAAGAGGTGTTTTTACCATGCAGGCCAGTCATTTCGAGCAGGTGCCCGAGAATGTCCGGGCCAGCATGGCGACTCACCAGCACTAGCAGAGAGGATGCCTGTGAAGGGCTCCCGGCGCACGACACGTTGCGCATATACAGGTTTTATGAGAAAATTGTAAGACCAAAATTTTCAAAGCAAACGATCCGAGAAATGATCGACCAGCAGGAGGATATTTGAATGGGAAAACAGAAATTTGAAAGAACCAAACCACATGTCAATGTTGGAACCATCGGTCACGTCGACCACGGCAAAACGACCTTGACCGCGGCCATTACCAAAGTGCTTTCGAGCGAAGGTCTGGCAAGCTTCACCGACTATGCCGCCATTGACAAGGCACCCGAAGAGAGGGCCCGCGGTATTACCATTAACGCGTCACATGTTGAGTACGAAACCGCAAAACGTCATTACGCGCACGTTGACTGCCCGGGACACGCTGACTACATCAAGAACATGATCACCGGTGCGGCGCAGATGGACGGCGCGATTCTTGTCGTTTCGGCCGTTGACGGCCCCATGCCCCAGACCCGCGAGCATATCCTGCTCGCCCGCCAGGTTGGTGTCCCCGCCATTGTCGTATTCATGAACAAGACTGACCAGGTGGACGACCCCGAGCTTCTCGATCTGGTTGAGATGGAAATCCGTGAACGTCTGGACGAGTACGACTTCCCCGGCGACGACACGCCCATTATCCGGGGTTCTGCCTTGGAGGCGCTTGAGTCCACAAGCACCGACATGAGTGACCCGGTTTACAAGCCCATCCTCGATCTGATGGAAGCGGTCGATGACTTCATCCCCACACCGGTCCGTCCGATTGACCAGCCCTTTGCCTGTCCAATCGAAGACGTCATGACCATCACCGGCCGCGGCACGGTTGTTACCGGCCGGGTTGAGCGCGGTCAAATCGATATCAACAAGCCGGTCGAGGTTGTCGGATTAGCTGATGAACCGAGAAAGACTGTTGTGACCGGGATTGAAATGTTCCGCAAGATGCTCGACCACGCTGAGGCAGGTGACAATGTCGGCTTGCTGCTCCGCGGCGTGGCGCGTGACGAAGTCCGGCGCGGTCAGGTGGTGGCAGCACCCGGATCCATTAAACCGCACAAGAAATTCATCGGTCAGGTTTACGTGCTGACCAAGGATGAGGGCGGCCGGCATAAGCCTTTCTTTGATGGCTACCGTCCGCAGTTCTACTTCCGGACGACTGACGTGACGGGCGTTGCCCACTTGCCTGAAGGAGTCGAAATGTGTATGCCGGGCGACCACGTCGAAATCAATGTCGAACTGATCACTCCGATCGCCATCGAGCCGGGACTGAAGTTCGCTATCCGTGAAGGCGGCAAGACGGTCGGTTCAGGTACGGTTGTCAAAATTGCTGAAGACTGATTGATTCGATCTGTTTTCAATCAGGAGCGCCCCGTGCCACTTACAGCCGGGGCGCTCTTTTGATAATGAGAATGATGAGACAATGAAAGCGTCAGGGAGGTGGCGGTCATGCAGGACATTCTTCTAGTGGTTGATATGCAAAACGATTTTGTAGACGGTTCCCTCGGGACACCGGAGGCCAGGTCAATTGTCTCCAATGTGGTCAAAAAAATGAAAAAGTTCGATGGTCCGGTTCTTTTCACCAAGGATACACACCAGGCAGACTACCTGGAAACTCAGGAAGGCCGGCTGCTCCCCGTGGAGCATTGCATCCGCGGAACCGAGGGATGGGAAATTGTCGGGGAAGTTGCTCAAGCACGTCAAGGGAAGGTGATCGAGAAAGATACCTTTGGCGCCCGGGATCTCCCCTCCACGCTGATGGAAATGAATGAGGAGGAGCCTATCCGGTCCATCACCCTGGTTGGCCTTTGTACCGACATCTGCGTCATTTCAAACGCCATGCTGATCAAGGCATTCTTACCGGAGGTCGAAATCAAGGTGGACGCCAGCTGCTGTGCAGGCGTCACGCCGGAAAGTCACAAAATTGCCCTGGAAGCCATGAAAGTCTGCCAGGTCAGTGTGACTGGCGAACCGCAGGGCTAGCCGCCCGGCTTAAGTTTGTCGTAGTCCCCTTGCCGGTAACCGACAAGCACCTGATCCTCGAAAATGAAAACCGGCCGCTTAACCAGCATGCCGTCTGAGGCAAGGATCTCGATCATTTCTTGATCCGTCATCAGGGGAAGCTTATCTTTCAGCTTCAGCTCACGGTATTTCATGCCGCTGGTATTGAAAAAGGCCTTAACCCCCTTGCCGCTTTTGGCAATCCAGCCGGTCAGTTCCTCTCCGGTCGGCCTGTCTTTTTGAATATCGCGGAAGGTGTAGGGAATGTCATGTTCATCAAGGAAACTCCTTGCTTTACGGCAGGTCCCTCATTTGGGATAGCAGAGAAACAGATTCATGGAAAACTCCTTTCCGTGTGTTCAATTTTTACGAGTGAGCGCGCTCTTTCATAGTCCTCCGGTGTATCAAGATCAAAACCGGCTGAATGATCATGGCTGATGACTTCGATCACCGCATCTTCATGGTCCTGAATCACCTGCCTCCCGCCAAGATCACCTGCAAGTGACGACAGCTCCCGGTAGAAGCTGCGGTCAAAGAGCACAGGTGAGGACCGCCTGCCCTCCCTTACCGGAATCATGATTTTCCCTGTCTCAAATTCCTCCATCAGGTGCCGCAGCAGGAGAGGGGAAAGAAAAGGCTGATCCCCCGGTACATAAAAACAGGCCGTGCTTTCAGGGGCCAGGTGCTGCGTCCCGACAGCCACCGATCTGCCCTGGCCTTCGCAATATCTGTCATTGGTGACAAAAGTCAGATTTGTCCCGCCTTTCAGCGGCCTGATCGCCGTTTCAATGGTTTCACGGACCCGTTGAGATTCAAAACCCGTGACAACCACAAGATCGGGGATACCGGCTGAGAGCACCCGGCTCAAGGTCCGGGCGATGACGGTTTGGCCTCCCAGGGGCAGGAGCAGCTTGTTGAGTCCGCCCATCCGCTCTGACATGCCGGCAGCCATGATGACCGCAGAGAAGGGTGCGGGCTGCCCGCTGTTTTTGGATTGCCCCCAATAGGTCTTATGCTCTCCCCGATCCAGGCCTTTGAAAAAGACAGCACTGATCCGGCTGTTTTCAAGTACCCGCCCCGCCAGTTCATGGAAGAACCCTTGGGTCCTCTGCTCTTTGTCCAGGCAATCCGCCTGGTTGAAAACGACAGCAATTTTGCTGGTTGGCGGGATGCCCTTGAAAAAATGACCGGAGTTCAAGAGCGAAAGAAGATTGGAAATTTGGATGGGTTTCCCGGCTTCAAGGCCGGTGGCCGCAGAGAAGAGGGGAGCGCGGTGGACCACCGGTTCGGCCAGGGCTTGCCCGATGGCGGAAAGACCGAAGAGTATCAGGGTCAGATCAGTGGTTTTAGGTATGACCGGTTCGTGTTCCGCGTGGGCCTTAAGCGGTTTTCTCTTTGAGCCGTCAGCTTCACAAAGGATGAGGGTGTCCTTGTCACCTGCCTCTCTCTGTTCCCGCACCCAGGCATCCAGTTGATCCCTGTCAAGTCCGCGGTGCTTGCCGGCGATATCCTCACAGGCGGGGCCCAGCCAGAGGCCGGATCCGGCAGGAGGCGCGGCCGTAACACGGGCCAGGGCCGGATTCTTCTTTTGCTTGTGTGAAAGGGGCGGCGCGACTTCCCTGCCTGCCCCGGGGAGGCCTAAGGCGGTGGTTGAGGTCAGGATGGAGCGGGGCCGTATTGCGGCATCAAAAAGCTCGACCAGGGTGGTCGTCTTGCCGCCCCCGCCGATGGCGCTAACCAGGAAAGGCCGCGGATCGAGTTGCGCATCCTGCCTGATCAGCGAGCGGACATAGGCCTCGATCGTCAGATTGGCTGCGGTCATTCCCGCTCCTTTCACAGCGGTCGGGGAGCAATCGCTTCTATTCCCCAAAATGCGCCAGGATGGCCTCCAGCACACCGCCCGCGATGGTGCGGCCCTTGTCGCTGATGGTCCGGGTGTAGTCGGCATCCCCGCGCGGGTCGACATCGCCCAGTTTCTGTCCTCTTCTAACCTGGAAGCCATCCGCGATCAGGCCGCGGACGACACCTGAAATGACGGTTTTGACCGGCACCTCGCCAACCATCAAAATGACATCGCCTGCAACGACCTGGTCGCCGATTTCGTGGAGATTGCGTGTGACACCCTCCCGGGGGGCTCTCAGGACGCGATCCTTGTCGACGCCCTCAATGTTGCCCGGGATTCCGGTGTTGGCAAGGGCTTGCCCCTGATGGACCAGGCGGCCCAGATAATGCCCGCGTTTGGTTTCGATCACCACGTGGGCTTGCTTTCCCGCTTCGATGCCGGGACCCAGGCCGATGACCAGGGGAGCCCAGGAGAGATCGTAGTCGGGTGTTCGCTTGCTAAGAGTAGCGTCAATGAAAACGTCCGGTTTCAAAAAATCCCGGACTTGCCGGTCGGGGAGGGTGAGAACGGGGATTAATCCGTCCCGGATGGCGGGTTCGATTTCTTCCAGTGAGCGGATGTGGCGCGAGGTCACGCCCTCAATTGTCCAGTCACCCTCATAGATGGCGTTGCAATAGGAAACGGTCCGCCGGACACAGGAAGGCGAGGGGAGGTCGCAGACGACCACGCGGAATCCCGATTGGCGGAGTTTGTGAATAACGGCAGAGGCTAAATCGCCGCCTCCCCGGATAAGGATGGTGTGTTTCATGGTTGACTCCTTTATTTGACTTGGCAGTGTCGGCTATCAGTCGGCAAGGCTGTCAAAGTATCCCTGGATCAAAACGACAGGCGTTCCCTTGTCTCCGCTTCCCGATGTCAGGTCTGCCAGCGAGCCGAGCAGGTCGGTCAACCGGCGCGGGGTGGTGCCTCCGGCATTGGTCTCAAAGTCCAGATCCTCTTCTTTGTCGGCAATTGCCTGGCGCACAGCCTCTTCAAGCTCCTGGCCCGAGAGGTCGGCAAATTTGCTGTCAGTCAGATATTTCAATTTCAATTCCCTGGGCTTGCCGCCAAGGCCATCTGTAAAGGCAGGAGAAACAACAGGGTCGGCCAGTTCCCAGATCTTGCAGACGGGATCTTTGAAAGCGCCGTCGCCGTAAATCATCACTTCAATGTGCTTCCCTGTCCTTTCCAGGAAGAGACCGGAAAGGGTGTTGACAAACAGTTTGCCGGATCGCGGAAAAAGTTTCACGATTTCTTCGCTGGCCTTGTTGCTGCCGAGTAATCCAAATTCCTCATGGAAACCGCTTCCGTCAACAGACTGAGTCAAGATGTCATCCAGGCCCAGAACCCGTTTGGCCCCGGCACGCCGCAAGAGCCGTTTGGTTCTTTCTCTTGCGTGGACGTCACAGACAAGGGTGAAGGGGGTGTAGCGGAGGACAACCAGCGGGTCATTGGCCAGGATGATCTCAGCTTCGCAGCCCTCGCTCCGGATGGTTTCGCGATAGAAATCAACGTAATCAACGCCGGTGAAGGTGTGGCGGTTCACACCGAAGAGTTTGCGGTAACGCATTTCGGAAAGGCAGTCCTTCAGCGGATCAATCCCCTTTTCATCCATCTGGTCCAGATCCATCAGGCTGTTGCCGACCTCATCGGAGGGATAGCTGAGCTGCAGCACAATTTTTTTTGCGCCACGGGCAATCCCGCGCAGATTAACCGCAAAACGGTTTCTGCTCAGGATGGGAAAAACAAGGCCGATTTCGCCTTCAGGAAATTTCCTTCTGATGTCTTTGGCGATGTCATCGCAGCTGGCGTAATTGTTCTCGGCCCGGGCCACAACTGACTCCGTTACTGCAACCACATCCCTGTCGTGCAAATCGAATCCTTCGTCACGGGCGGCGAGTAAAACGCTGTCAAGAATGATTTCCGCCAGCTTATCGCCGCTCTTGATAATGGGGGTCCGGATTCCTCTCGAAGTTGTTCCTGTGCGTCTGATCATGGTCTGGGCGGAATAAACCGCCTCTCCTTTCAGCGAGCCCGTCGGGGCATGCGGCCTCCTGTAATCTTCCCGCCGGGGGAGCCGCTCCCGCCGAGTCAATCGGAAAGCGGAAAAATACGCGCCAACCCTGTTGGCCAACGGCTGGAGGGCCGGCGCGTTTCAACTGGCGGAAGCATGTGAGAATCGAACTCACCCGGGAGGCTCCTAACCCCCCTCAACGGTTTTGAAGACCGCGGGGCACACCAGAACCCATCTGCCTCCATGCAGTATTGTCATGGTTGCCAGGTGATTTGTCAACTTTGAGAAGAGGAGGATTGCGTGGGTTACAGGCTGTCTGTCTGCCGCCTGCCCTTGAAAATTATCATCAGAAGGCCGAAGGCAAAAACGAAAATTCCGATGAATTGCGAGGTCGACATCCCGAGAAGGAAACCTCTGGCTTCATCGCCTCTCCAAAACTCCAGGATGAACCGGATCAGGGCGTAGAGACAGAGGTATAGGTAGAGAAGCTTTCCTTTAAACCGGGATTTTCGCAAAAGCCACCAGAGAAAGAAGAAGAGGGCAAAGTTCAAAAAAGATTCAACCAGCTGAATGGGAAAGCGCCGGACTCCATTTGCCTCCTCCACGACCGACCGGGTGTAAATGAAACCGATTTTGCACTCCACCCCGTAACAGCAGCCCCCCAAAAAGCAGCCGATCCGTCCGAAGCCGTGAAAAAGGGGAATGGCGGCTGCCCCGATGTCGGAGTAGGCATCGAGATCCAGTTGCTTTCTCTTGCCGTAGGCCATCCCGGCCAGAATCCCGATGATGAGGCCCCCGTAGAAGACAGCGCCCCCGAAAAGGTATTGCAGGTACTGGATCAGGACGGAAAAAGAAGGAATTTTTCGAATAATGGCAAGGAAGAGCCGCAGTTCCCCGAAATTGACAAGCGCGTAGGTCAGGTGGCTGCCGGCCCAGCCGGCTGACACAGCAACCAGCAACATGGAAATCATGGTGACCGGGTCGAGCGGGGAGCGCCTGGCCTGGCGGTAGGCGAAAGTGCCTGCCATGAGGACTCCTGCCAGGGACATCAAGGCATAAAGGCTGATCATTTTCCCAAATAAATAAAAGTAAGGCAACATAGGATCCAAGTAAAAACGCTGCGCAACGACCCTACAATCGCTGCACAGCGCCTTTTATTTCCTGGTTAAACCGCTCGTCATCCAGGCAGGGTTTGCTTGCTTGGGCTTAGCTAAAAGGAAGGGTGCTGAGTGTATCAAAACCTTTCTTAAGGGCACAGGCCACGGTTACAGCACAGATGATCCCTACAATCGCGAAGACCGTTCCGACGATCCCCAGGATCAAGCCTGCGATCGCCAAACCATTTCCTGAACCAAGCTGCTTCGCCTTCTTCATTCCCAGAACTCCGAAGATAATTCCCAGGACAGCCAGGACGGCCGTAAAATACATGACGATGGGAATAAAGGAACCAATAATTCCAAGGACTCCGCAAACGAGTGCCGCAATGGCCATCCCGTTGGTTGGCGCCGGAGCCGCCGGGGGCGGGGCATAGCCGCCGGGTTGCTGATATTGCGTGTTGTTTTCCATACATCTCCTCCAAATCTAAAATGCGGAAACGTATCGGTTCCGTAACCCGTTTCCTTTGTCCATCAACAATAAACAAGTGGGTTCTGCTTGTCAAGCTGTGTCAGGGAAAGGCAACGGCTCTGGCCTCACGGATCAGCCAGATCAGCTTTTCCTTGACCTTGCGGCCTGTCGCCCGGGCAATGGCCTCGGCATAAAACTTGATCTGGACCCCGTAACGTTCCCTTAGCCAACCGTCATTTCTGTCTCCCGTCAGGTGGTCGGTCTTGAAGTCAATCAGAATCGCTGCGCCGTCTTCCTCTACGAACCAGAGATCAATCATGCCCTGGATCAGGCTGGTCTCGTCCGCAGGAAAGGAGGCATCCAGATGGCTTGACGGAAGGGCCAGGGTAAAGGGTATTTCGCGGTATACTTTCCCGCTCGTTTCCTCAACCCGCAGGAGGCGGCCCGCAAGCTCGCTGTTGGCCCAGCGGACCGCCTGATCCGTGAAAGTCAGGGCGGCATCACGCGCTTCCTCTGTCAGGGTGAGGGCCTCAACCATACGGTCCAGCTGGCTTGCGTAGATCTTTTCTGCCTTGACCATGGGCTGGCCGCGCAGTGTCCGGAGGTCCAAAAACTGAAATACCAGATGCATGGCGGTACCAAGCGGGGCTCCTCCATCCCGGCCGGTTTCCCTTTTGGAGCGCAGGGTCAGGGGCATGTCAGCCTTTTCAAGGGACACCGCAACTGGATTACCGAAGATTTCCCAAACTGCCTCCTGTTCTGGATCTTCTCCCCGGAGCCCGGGCTGTCGCTCCAATCCGAGCCGCTGCAGTTCGGTGACCGTCACCTTGGCGGGAGTCCTGGCCGCCTGTCTGAAGGGGACTTCCGACAGAAGGAGTTGGAGGGGCGCCAAGCGGGTTTGGCCGTTGGATAATCCCTCCTGCCTGTCATTCGTGCTGACAGCGTCCTCCAGGTAATCCGCCGTTCCCTCCAGCTGACTTTCAAGGGCTCCTTGCAGAAGTTCAGCCCATGGCGTCACATTGACTGCTTCAATGACCCGGGGCAGCCCGGTTTCAAGGGATCGGGAGGTGTCTCCACCTTCCCCGGTCAAAGAAGTCACCGTCTTGGCAAAGGCCGGGTAGCGGGCGGTCAGATAGGCCAGAAAAAGCTCGGCGTCATTTTTCAGGCCGGCTGTCAGCTCCGCAGGAATGATGGCACGGTCGGCCCGTCTCTTCCGATCCAGACCGGCTGTCCGGCGGGTAACTGCCTCCATGGCCCTGGCGTAAGCAGGCTTTTCTTGAAGCGACGCCTGAGCGACGGGAAAGAGGAGGTAGAGGCCGTGGATGGCACGAGTCATGGCGACGTAAAGCAAACGCCAGGCTTCCGCCCTGTCGCGGTTTGCTTCGGCGATCAGGGCTGCCTCGTGCAGAGGATTATTGACGACAGCCATTCCGTCTTCTGATAGCGTCGCGCTGGAGAGTCCTTCCTGTTCGGATAAGAGGATGAGAGGTTTTGTCTTTCGGGTTTTCCAGTTTAAATCAAGCCTGCCCAGGATGACATAATCCCATTCAAGGCCCTTGCTGCTATGCCGGGTCAGGACGCGGACAGCGCCGGGAACAAGCGCGGCATCCGATGTTTCACCTGCAGTGTCCGCATCCATCATTTCCTTCATTTTTCTCAGGGCTGCCCGTATCCCCGGCGTGGCATCAGGATCAGGTTCCGTTGCCAGATCGAGCAGCTTTTCAAGATCCCTCAGGTAGCTCTCGCCAAAAGTTGAGCGGGCGATGTACTCCGTGTAATCCGTTTCGAAAAAGATCAGGTCGAGCAAATCCCGGAAACTGAGCTCTTGCGCCAGGAAACGCCACCGCTCCATACGGTCTATGAAAGCTCTGGCTTTGGTGGCCAACGGGTGATCCTCCAGCTTCGGCAGCATGAGGAAGCGATCGTGGAAAAAGGATCTGCGATTTCCTGACGTTTTTTTCGTTTGCCCGGCGGAATCGTCCGGGGGGGCAAGCCGGGCCACCTGGATCAGATCTTCACCCTGCCAGGCTTGGGGCGCAAAAGGGCCCAGGAGGACGGACAGGAGGGCAAAATCCTGCCTGGGATTGTCGAGGACGGACAAAAGTGCCTCAACCTGGCGGAAAACCAGATTATCCGAAGACGTGTCACCTGACCGGCTTGTGACAGGGATGCCGCATTGGATCAAGACTTCTTCGTAATCACGGCAATTTTCATTGGTGGGAAGCAGAATGGCAATCCGGTCGTAGGGGATCCCTTTTTGCCGGAGCTCGCGAATGACGCGAAGTGCCATCAGGGCTTCGCGTCCGGCGGGAGACAAAGCGGCATTTTCCTGCTGCCAACTGGCGGCTTGGATATCGCTGCCTTCAAGGTCTCCAGTGGCCCCGGATACTTCAATCCCTGTTCCGATTTCCAAAACGAGATTGGCTGGAAAAGCACCGTTCTCTTTCTGGTCATGGAGTCGCCATTTACGGTTGTCAGCGAAGAGCAGCTGGCTTTCATCGTATTCGATTTCACCCGACTGCCTGGTTAGAAAGGAGCTGAAGAAGTCATTGATGAAATCGATGATTAAGGGGCGGGTGCGAAAACAGCGGTTGAGAAGCGCCAGGTAACCGGTGTGGTGGGATTCGAGCTCGGGAATAGCTTCATTTGCCCGCACAAGGCAGGAATTTTCCTGGTGACCGGCAAAAAGGCCGGGATTGGCGTAGCGGAAGCGGTAGATACTCTGTTTGATGTCGCCGACCATAAGCAGGTTGTTGCAGGCGATCTTTCGGATGATGGCATCCTGGATGCTGCTGGTATCCTGGTACTCGTCAACATAGATCTCCTCATATCTCGACAAATAGTCCTCCCTGATGTCCTCCTGTTTCAGCAATTCAAGGGCGCCGTGTTCAATGTCACTGAAGAGGATGGCGTTGGCGGCAAAACGGCGTCTTTTGAATTCTTGGTCCACCAGGAGCACCAGCTCCATGAAACGTGCGGAGGCGCGGGCAGACGTCATCAGATCATGCCGGATATCAGCGGTCTTTAGGGTGAAGACAGAAGGGTGCCCCGTGATGAAAGAGGCGTCCTGGCTCGATCCCCTTTTGATCTGATTAGAGATCAGGCCGACGAGCGGCAAAAAACCAGCCCGGCAACGAAAGACGAACTCTTCCTTGATTGCTTTTTTGGCAGGATCTTTGCCCGCGTGAACAGACCGCGGGAATTTGACCGGATCCATTCCCTGGCCGATTTCTACGATTTCATCCCAACGGGCGGCGCTGCGCCCGCTGGAACGATTCAGGCGGGCCACGACAGTCGACATGAGGTCCACTACGGCCGCCATCTGCTGGTCGGTCGCCAGCCCGGAAGCCGAGAATTCCTGCATCAGGCCGGGAACGGAATCGATGTAATCAAGGGTATGTCCGGCCTTTTCCAGTGCCTCTTCCAGCAAATCCCACCAATGGGCGGCCGCGAAATCACCTGCCAGGGGAAAGGAACGGGAACGGCCAAATAATTCCCGGATTTTTTCCATGACAAATTGATGGTAATCCGGCAGATTCCTGAGCTGTTCAAGCATTTCAGCGATTGCTTCGCGAAAGGCCCTGTCTTCGAGGTCAGGCGAATAGGCCTTTGCGATGGACTGAAAATCACTCAGCCATTCGGAAAGACTGATTTTTTCATCCGACAGAATCAGGGGTGCAGCCTGCTGCCCGCACCAGAAGTCAGCTTTGGTGTTGCAGGCGTCAATTTTGGTGTACACGTCTGACAGGACGGCATCGATTGATTCATCGAGCAGCCTTTGCTCCTGCCTTTCACCAAGAATCCGGTAACCCGGCTCCAGGAGCGTGTTTCCTTTTTCATCGCAATAGGCAGGCAGGTGAGTAGTAAGGATACGGTTGCAGAAGGCATGAATTGTCGAGATCTGTGCCAGATCCAGCTCACCTGCCAGTTGGCTGAGATTTCGCTTATCCTGGCTGGACGACGCCTGATCCCGCAGTTCCCTCAGACGGGCAGAGATTTTTACTTTCAAATCCTTGGCCGCAAGTTCGGTAAAGGTGATGACAAGCAGCTGTGACGGAGCCACCCTCCCTCTGACCAGACGCTCAACGATCCGTTCGGTCAGGGTGGTTGTTTTGCCTGATCCCGCCGCAGCGGAAACCAGCAGGTTGGCCGGCTGTTCAAAACTTACGGCAAGCTGTTGGTCATCGGTCAGCCGGGAAGTTGTCATAAGATCTCCGCAATCATCAGGGCCGGCAGGCGTTCTCGTTTTTCATTCTAGCAGAATCATGGCGGGATGAAGGGCGCTCAGGGCCGGCGGGCCCGGGGGAAGGACACTTGAAAGAAGAATCAAAATGTCCGACAATAGTGGAGCCCGCCCAGGTTTGGCGGAAGTGGAGGGATGCGCTTTGAAACGCACAGTTGTCTTAATCCTGATCCTGGCTGCAGTCCTGGTTTTGACGCTGTCGTGCGGTTCTCAGTCTATTGACGTCAGGGAGCTGGCCATGGTCCGGGTCACCGGGGCCGACGGTTTCGCCAGCCTTTTTGCCGGGACAGACAAGGCACGGATCGATTTCTGGCTTGAGCAGGAATCGGCCAGACTTGAAGAGTCTGATGAGAAAGGTTTTCAGCGCCTTTTCCAACGTGAGGCGGTACTCAGTTCACTGGTCTTTACTCCCGATAAAAGGGCCGGTTTGAAAAACGGGGATGAAGTGCTCATCCGCATCGATTATGACCGTCAGCTGGCAAAAGAGGCGGGCCTTCGTTTCCGGAATGTCAGGTTCAAGTACAAGGTTGAAGGCCTCGAGGAAGCGGTTCCCATTCCCATCGAGCAAGGTGTGGACCTTGCCTTTTCGGGCTACGATGGGCAGGGTCGCTGCTCCCAGGTATTGTCAGGCGATGTCGACCGATTCAGGCAGGGTTTCGAATTTGTCTTCACCCAGGGCAGCGCGAATCTGTCAAATGGCGATTGGGTTGAACTCAAGGTGATTCCCGATAACCTGTTCCTGACTTCCAAGGGAAGGATTGCGCGCGAAACCACGTTATCGTTTGAGGTGAAGGGGCTTCCGCCCATGACCGAGATTGATCTTTTTGAAGACCTGGTTTTAATCTTTGACGGCGTCAGTGACCAGGGGATTCTCTCTTTTGACACCACCCGATTGCCGGCTGACTGGGTGGAGGGCGGCCCTCAGGAGGAAACGCCCGTCCGTTTCACCGCCGTTCCGTCCAGGGGCCTTTCGAACGGAGAACTTGTCAGGGTCGAAGCCATGGTTGACGCGGGCTGGTTTGCCGAACGTGGCCTGAAAGTTGAAGCCACGACCAGGGAGTACCGGGTCAGCGGACTGAAGGAATACCCCCGGAACCTGGATGGCGTGGATCTGATGCCTTTGTTCAAAAAAATTGCACCCTGGCTTGAAAAGGATATGACCAGCCGGCTGGATATGAATTACTGGAATGATGATTTCAAAACAGGAGAGCCGGTCAGCAGCTGGGATTACGACCATCTGACCGGCGTGACGCGCATCTTCTACGGTTACAACCAGGCCAACCGTGCCCGCAACTTCGTTGCGATTCTTTACAAAACAGCGGTGAGCGGTGTCTGTCTGGATACGGTTCCTTACCAGTCTTTTTATGAAAGGGGAGACCAGGTAGAATCGACGCTTTATCTCCTCTATCTGATTGATGAAATCATGTACGATCGCCCTGATGTGGAAGATTTTCGGGAAATTAAACTGGTTATGCACGGTGATGCTGAACTTGATGTAATCACTGAATTCAAAAATCGCTACGGCGGGGATCATGTACTGATTGTTGATGTTGCGGTTCCGGATCAGGTGGTCAGCGGTGACGCGGTTTCCCTGCCGACTCCCTGAGTCGCTGTGCTATCATGATCGGGTAGTGTCTTGCCTGGAGGCGAAAAACTTGTTTCAAGAAAGACAGCTGTTATCCGGGGTTGACAGGAGGCTCTTGGATGAGTTTTCAATCAGATGACAGGATCAAGCGGGAGCATCCTGTCCCGGTGCATCATGAACCGGCTGATGAGGCGGTAAGTCTTGCATCCAATCAACCGGACGTGAGGAAGATCCGTCGGCCGGACATCAGCCGCCCGGATTTCGTTTCATGGGCTGCAGAATCCGGAGCGAAACATGCCGATCGGGATGAGGGCGGACTCGGGGAGCGGCTGCCCTGCAGTTTTCATTTGATGCTCCTCTTGTTCGGTTCTCAGCTGATCAGCGAGCTGGTTCTCCGCATCAATCTGGATGGCCCTTTTTTCAGTATCGGTCTTCTCTACCTGACCCTCTTTTGCCTTGTCCGGGCTGTGATCCTGTCAGCACTGCTGAGGAGCCTGCCTCCAAAAGCCCGCACTGCGGCTATTTATGCCCTGCTTTTCATTATCCCCTTTGTCTACGCGGCCCAACTGGTCTACTACAAGTTTTTCCGGACCTTTTTTGTTGTTTATTCGATCGGCCATGGCGGCCAGATCCTGCAATTCATGGAAGATATCGTTATCAAGGTTCTCCGCAACACTCCTTGGTTCGTTGTCATGCTCTCCCCCCTGTCCATCTACTACGTATTTGTAAAAAAACGTATTGATGCCAACTGTGCCAGGAAGGGGAAGAAATGGCAGGAAGTTTTGGCTGCACTGGCTGCAGCTTTTGTCCTATTCGGAACCACAGTAGGGGTCATGGCGACCGATCGGTCCCTGAACAGCCCCTGGGAGCACTATTTCCTGGAAAATGAAATCCTCTCGGGCACCAATCAGTTTGGCCTGCTCTCTGCCATGGGGGTTGACATCAGTCATATGGTGTACCCGCGCAGTGCCTTGGTACCGGACGACCTGATCCCTGATCCAATCGACCCACCCGAGGTGACTGAAACGGAACTTCCAGGGGCCAGCGATCCGCTTGCCACAGATCCGGCGATTATCATTCCGCACATTCCCAACATCCTGCCCATTGACTATGATACCCGGCTCGAGGGTTATGTACCCGAGAATGACTCGTCGCCCATCCTGATGGGCAAAACACGCGCCGACCTGGTCCGTTACCTGGATCTGGTTTTCTCCAGGACAGCGCCTTCCTATACCAACGATCATACCGGGCGGGGAAAGGGCTTCAATCTTATCTTTGTCACGGCCGAAAGTTTTTCAAAATACTGCATTGATGAAGAACTGACACCAACCCTCTGGCACATGTACCATCAGGGGGTCTATTTCGAGAACTTTTACGTCCCTGTATGGACAGTATCCACCCTGGATGGCGAATACGCCGGACTTTGCGGCATGATTCCCAAGCAGGGCGTCTGGACCTTGAAGGAAGCCCACAAAAATGACATGGCCATGGCGCCGGGCAGGATGTTTGAACGTTTGGGCTATCAGACCTATGCCTGGCACAACCACACCTGGAACTACTATGCGCGCGATCTGTCCCATCCCAATCTGGGCTACGATTACCGGGGGCTGGGGCACGGTTTGGATGTCAAGCGGACCTGGCCGGAATCTGATCTGGAGATGATCGAAAAAACAGCCTTTGAGTTTGTGGACAAGGAGCCCTTCCATGTCTACTACCTGACCGTCAGCGGCCATGCCAACTGGACAAAGATGGGCAATGCCATGGCAACCCGCCATTGGGACACCTTTTCACATCTGGATCTTCACCACGAGGGAATTGCCTACCTGGCCGCCAATTATGAGCTGGAGCTGGCCATGGACAGCCTTTTGCGACAGCTGAGGGAGGCCGGCATCGCTGACAGAACCCTGATCGTCATCAATCCCGACCACTATCCCTACGCCCTTGAGGAGCACTCGAGCTACGAGGCTCTGGCCGGGAAAAGTCTTGACAAGGTCTTTGACATCTATGAAAGCTGTGCCCTTTTCTACCACGACGGGATCGAGCCGGAGGTGGTCGATAAATACTGTACCAGCCTCGATCTTCTGCCAACCATTTATAACTACATGGGCGTTCCCTACGATTCAAGGTTCCTGTCAGGCCGCGACATTTTTTCCGATTCGGAGGCCCTGGCAATTTTCCTCGGCCGCAGCTGGATCACGGAGAAAGGACGCTACGATGCAGCGACCGGCACCTTCACCCTTCACCCGGGCCAGGAGCTGGATGATCAGGCCGCCTACATCGATCGCATCAACCGGGAGGTCAAGCTGCGCTACGATACCGCGCGGGTCATCATTGATTCGGATTATTACAAGGATCTGCTGTCCGACGAGGAATGGGCCGAAATCAATGAGCCCTATCTGACTTTTATGAAAGATAATCCCTGGCCCACCAAAACGGGCCCCTGATTTCTGCTGGTCAATGGTCCGTTTCAAGTATGATCCGGCGGATCCGGTCGCTTTCGCTTTTGTCAGAGGCTTTTGGCCGGTTCCGGCTGAGGCGGCGGTCGTAACCGCAGGCCGCGTGCCAAGGGCAGAAGGTGCAGGGATTCTGGCCGCCCCCCCTGACTGCGGGATTTGCGGGGAAATGCCCGCCCAGGATGGCTTCCAGACTTTCAATGGCTTTCTTTTCAGCGAAAGCTGCCACTTTTTCAAGATGGTCGTTCTCCCAGACAGCCATTTGCCTGGTCAGTGACTTGAGGCCGTCATTCCCGCCGGGGCCGGGCGGAAGCTGAAATGAAGAAAGTTCATAGAGGTTTGACGCCGCCCAGCCCGCAAAGAGAAGTCCCTCAATCACACTCCCCGGATAAGCTGTCTCATAAGCCTGTTTGTATAGGGGCAGCTGGAGATCGGTGCCGTCGTAAAGACCAAGCCAGGAAAACTCTCTGGCAGAACGCTTATAGTCGATGAGCCGGATCAGGCCGTCAGGGTTTTCATCGATCCGGTCGACCAGGCCCCTGAAGACAAAATCGTGCTCCCCCGCTGTTAACTGGTAGGCGGGGCGCCCTTTTTGGGGGAAATACCATTCGAGGCGAACCGGCCGAAAGCCGCCCGGAATGTTGAAATCAGCGAGGACTCTCAGGTTGTCGGCAGCGCGTTGGATCATCCGCTCACCGATTCCTCCGGCCAGACGCGGATCCTTGTACCAGGACAGGTGCCTGTCTTCGGCGGCCTGTCTGTAAAGTTTTCGCATATAGGGGCCGGTCAGCTGACTTTGCCAGTTCAGCATGACAGCCCCTTGATCAAGTTCCGCGGAAGTTGCCAGAAGCTGGATTAAATCATCCACAGCCAATTCCATCAAGCG
Organism: Fastidiosipila sp.; assembly: GCA_012511175.1. Classification (NCBI taxonomy): domain Bacteria; kingdom Bacillati; phylum Bacillota; class Clostridia; order Eubacteriales; family Oscillospiraceae; genus Fastidiosipila; species Fastidiosipila sp. Next base: position 67,034 of record JAAZGO010000010.1, read on the forward strand.
GTGAAGAATTGTTCCCTGATGATTGGCCAGGTCGTCGGAGATGACCCGTTCCGAAGCTCCTGCCAGGTATTCGGCAAAAAACCGGAAGGGACAGGCATTGTAGAGCTGAATCAGGGAGACGCTGACACCTTCACGTCCGGCCATAACTGATTCGGCCAGAGGCCGGGGAATTGAAAAAGATCCGGCCATGCGATCGGCTGGTTCAAGGACCCGGGGAAGGGTTTTTGTCAAGCGGGCCACGGCCTTCTGCCAGTCAGGAGGGGCCTTGCGATTCCACCGGAGCCTGTTAACCGCCGCTCCCGGCGCATACCAGCGGACATCCGGGTCATTGGATTGCTTGGTCAGGGTGATTTTGTGACCGTCTTTTTCTGACAACCATTCATCAAAAAGCCGGGCGCTGTCATTGCCCAGGGTCGGTACTGACAAATAAAGTGAGTGATCAGGCCCTGAAAGGAGTGAATGAATCAGCCAGGCCTGCCTGGCCGCCTGATCTTTTTTCCGGCTGGGAAAAGCTTTGCCTGTCCGGCCAGCCAGGAATGCACGTTCCTCATCCAGCAGATACCCTTCCTGGCCGGGTCCTGGAGGAAAGGCGGAGTCAGTGGCGCCGAGGATAAATAAGACCCGGCAGGGCCAGCCGGCCATCTCTGCCAAGGATCCCACCCTTACCAGATCGATTCCCGATGGAATAGAGGCCAGGGTTAAGCCTTCAATGCCCGCAAGCAGCATGGAAGAAAAATGTTCCTGGGCCATCGCTGCCTCACCCATGAGCTCTGAAGTTTCCTCCAGATAATTCAGGGTGGCATTCCATGAGGCAACAAGAACCCGGGCATTTTCTCCATGGCCATCAGCCAGCAGTAAGTCCCTTTGTTTTTCGACGCGTTCATTGAAAGGACGATCGCCTCCAGTCAGAAAATCAAGCAGGAAGGCGCATTTGGTCCTGCCTGTCGCGGCTTCCCGCAAGGCCGCCGCCTGCCGGAGCAACTGTTCCAGATCTTTCAGGACAGACTGGACGGCCTCTCCGCCCGGGGTCAAAGGGTCGATCCAGGCCTGGGGTTCTGTTCCATTCCCGATTTCTGCCAGGATCCTGCGCAGAGTGCTGGCGCTGCGCCAGCCCCACGCCAGTGCGGTGTTTTCAAAAAGATCAACTTTTTCGCTGTCCATGCCGGAAAGTCCGCTGCGGTAGTAATTCAGCAAATCGTCCAGGCTGAAATCGTGCTTGCTGAGCGAGAGAAAGGCTCTCAGAAAGCGGATGAAAGAACTGTGATGAAGCGGTCTTCCCACGTCCATGTAAGCGTCAATCCCATATTCCGCCAAAGCCGGCTCAAGAAAGGCAGGTGCAGTATCCGTCTCGCAGAGGGCAATGCCTATGTCCTTGCGGCGCAAATCAGTGGTTAGCAGAAGCCTTCGTATTTCGCCCGCTGCATAACGCACTTCCTCGTGTCTGTCGATGGCCCGGATAAAATAGTATTCAGGTTCCGGGGAAGTCTTGCCTGCCGGCAGCGCCTCCAGCTTTGATCCGGGGAAAGATCTGTTCAAGGAGAGCAGGGTTTCCCTGCCATGTCCGAAGGCCAGTTGATCTTCGCAGGACGGGTCGTAAGCTACCGCAATGGTCAGGGAGGCAACGACATTGGAAAGGGCTTCCAGCACCTTTTTTTCCTGGGAGGTAAAATCACGGCTGTTACCGAAGCCGAGAACCCAGACGTGGGTCCGGCCAAGAAAACCCAGCCTTTGCGAAAGCGGCTGCGCGTTCAGCAATTCCGCCAGGCTGCCCAGTTCCTGATCAGGGTCTTGCAGCTTCCGCTCTTGCATCTCCTGGTCCAGCGTTTCCTTGAGAAGGGCGAAATCGTGGAATTTGTCGGCCCTGGTCCGGCCCCAGCCTCCGTCACCCTTTTCATTCTCTGCTTCCCGCAGATCCGCAGCTGTTATGCCATAACGGTGGAAATCCCCCAGCACACTGACCAATTCCGCGGCGTAGCGGGGCTTGCCGGCAAGGCGGTTGAAACGGCGGAAGCCAAGTGCGCTGTCAAGAAGCGCCCTTTGAGCCAAAACGGCCTTGCCTGCCCTGGAGATAACCCTGGCCGCCTGACGTCCTGATTCGTTAAAAAGCCTGGTTGCCAGGCGCCTGAAAGAAAGAATCTCGGCCATCATCAGGCCGCCGGCCTGTTGGCTGGTGATATAACGGCGCTCCATGTCAGCCTTTATGGTTTCGGGCACGATCACGAAAGCCCGGTGGTCAGGCCAGGCCAAACGGTGCCGGCTGAGTTCTTCAAATACCCGGCGAGTCAGTTGATCGGGATCCCGGTGATGGATAAGGCGGGGACTGACATCCGGCATGAGGTCGACCTTCCTAGGTGAAGAACACGCGAACCTCACCTGTCAGGCGGGTGCGTTTCTGTTTGTCAAAGTACTCAAGAAGTGCCATGGCGAATTTGCGGGAACTTTCAAGCTCGTCGCGAAATTCTGCCAGCGTAATCTGTCCCTCTTTTTCAATGGCGGCACGGACGATCTCCCATGCCTGATCCACCTTTTCCCGATGCATCAGGATCTGGGGAGTGAGCCGGACCAGGCTTCCCCGATCGATCAGCAGGGACAAAATCTGCGCCCGGTCAACGCGCTTGCCCGCTTTAAGTGGAAGCTGGCCGGGATCGGGGGGGGAATAGCCCGCCCGCAGGAAGGCTTCTTCCATCTCTTCGGCGGCTTCCACTTCTTCGCTGGAAAGCGAAACCGTGTAGCCGTGAAGGGAAACCAGTCCCTTGGATACGTCAAGGATCTGCCGGTCACAGAGCCGGTCGATGACAAGATCGGACAGATGGATTTCTGTGCGCGGCATAAGCCGGGTTCTCAATTCTTCACGTCGCATGCCCTGTTCAAGCGGGCGCCGGCCATGAAAATCGCCAAGGAGGGCCGCAGCTTTCTTCCCAAGCGTTTCCAGCGCTTCGCTGCTGACCGCGACAGCCTGATTCAGAAGGACAACTGAACCATCTGCAAGCAGGCCTTCGAGCAGGACATCAGCTTCTTCGGCCCTGATCCCTGCCTTGTAGAAGGCTGTCTCCAGAGAAGCCAGCCTGTCGCTCCCCAGACCGATCGCCAGACGGAGGCGGGCTGACCGGTCGCTGCCCGCCATGATTTCAAATTCTTCCTGGGTGGTCTCCCGCATGCGCCGCCTCCTGGCCGGAAGCGGGTCAACGATGACGCCGCCCCCCACCGTTTCAAGGGGTGAGTAAAAACGGATGACAAAACGGTCGCCATATTTGGCAAAGACCTCCTCTTCAGGCCAGAGCTGGGCAGGCCCTTCATCCCCCGCTTCCAGAAGGTCGCGGTCAAGCAGCACGACACGGGCCAGCATTTCACGCGCACCGAGGAAGAGGTGGACGCGCATCTTATTGGTTATGGGGAAGCGCGTGCCGGGGAGCGCCGTCAGGGAGACATCGAACCGCCGGCTCCCCTGGAGGCTGCCAGGCGCTGTCAGCGTGTCTCCCCGTGTCAGATCATCTTTTTTGATTCCCGTCAGATTGAGGGCGACACGCTGGCCGGGCCAAGCGGTATCCACCGTCTTTTCGTGGACCTGGATGCCCCGGACGCGGGCGACTTGGTGCCCGGGGATGATTTCCACCTGGCTGCCCATCCGGATGATCCCCTCGATGAGGGTGCCGGTTACGATGGTTCCGAAACCGCCAAGTGAAAAAACGCGATCAATGGGCAGCCGGAAGGGAAGGCTGTCTTTGGTATGACCGCTGACATCGATTAATCCGAACAAGCTTGCCCGGAGGGCCTCAATGCCCTCTCCTGATACGCTGGACGTCCTGATGACGGGCGCGTCCTCCAGGAAAGTACCCCGGACCAAGTCTTTGAGATCCTCCTCGACAAGTTCAATTAATTCCTCGTCGGCCAGGTCACACTTGGTCAACGCGATGACACCGCGGGGAATGCCGAGGAGGGACAGGATCCCGAGGTGCTCACGTGTCTGCGGCATCACTCCCTCGTCAGCAGCAACGACCAGAAGCGCCAGGTCAATCCCCCCCGCCCCCGCCAGCATATTGCTGACAAACTTTTCATGTCCTGGAACATCGATGATGCCCGATCGCGAGCCATCGGGAAGGTCGAGCCAGGTGAAGCCCAGCTCGATGGTGATGCCCCTCTCTTTCTCCTCTGCCAGGCGGTCGGGGTCGCGGCCGGTCAAGGCGAGGATCAGGGAAGACTTGCCGTGGTCGACATGGCCGGCTGTGCCAATAATGACATGCTTCATGGCAGATCCGTCTCTTCGCTGAACGCGCGGGCCAGGGCGGAAAGGAGCAGCCGTTCCTCCTCCCCGGAAAGGGTTCGCAAGTCGAACAGGAGGGTATCAAGTGTGGTGCGGCAGAGAATGGGAGGGTCAAAGGCCCGCAGGTTCTGTTCCAGTGAGGAGATTGACCGTGTGCCGGATCTGACCGCCAGGGCCCAGGAGTGCAAGGGTATTTCCGGCGCCGACCCTCCCCCCATGATGATCTCGGAAGGGATGGCTTCTGCCATGATTCCGTGCCCCGAGAGAGACAGAGCGGCTTCTTCCGTTCGCTGGCGGAGCGAATCGTTGTTGTAAAGGACTGAAACAAGCAGGGGGATACGCTCTTTTGCCCGGTCGGGATCCAGGTAGAGTGCCAAGGTCGCCTCAAGGGCAGCAAGAGTCATCTTGTCACAGCGAAAGGCCCGCATCAAGGGGTGAGCGGTCATTTTCCCCACCAGGTCAGCCCGGCCCATGAGGATGCCGGCCTGAGGACCTCCCAGGAGCTTGTCACCGGAAAAACAGATCAGGTCCGCGCCGGAGGCAAGGGCTCCACGGACAGTCGGTTCATCAGGAAGCAGGGCCGACAGTTCCTCTGAAACAAGGCCGCTCCCCAAGTCATAAATCAAGGGGATCCCATGGCAGCGGGCCAGCTGTGAGAGCTCCGTATCGCTGACGTCCTCGGTGAAACCTGAAATCCGGAAGTTGCTGCGGTGAACTTTTAGTAGGGCTGCGGTCGAATCACTGATGGCGCGCTCATAGTCGGCCAGGCGGGTTTTATTGGTGGTGCCAACCTCCCGGAGGATGGCGCCGCTCTCCTCCATGATTTCAGGAACCCTGAATTTCCCCCCGATTTCCACCAGTTCGCCGCGGGAAACAAGGACCTCCCGGCCCCGGCACAAAGCTGATAGGGCCAGCATGACGGCAGCCGCATTGTTGTTGACCACTGTTGCGGCCTCAACATCAAACAGGCGGCAGAGCAGGGTTTCCAGGGGAGCTGTTCGTTGACCGCGTCTGTTTTCTGTAAGATCAAACTCCAGCGAGGCATAACCTTCGCTGCAGCGCTGGACGGCTGCAAGGGCCTCTTTTGCGAGGGGTGCCCGGCCGAGATTGGTGTGGAGGATGGCACCGGTGGCGTTGATGACTTTCCTGATCCCGGGTTTTGATTCGGTTTCAATTTTCAAAAGAATGGCCCGGAGGAGGACCTCTTCGGACAGCAAGATACTCCCGGCTGCCTGGCAATCTGCCCCAGCTGCTTTTTCAATGTAGGCAGCGTCAGCAAGGGGATCATCCGCCTTTTTTGTGAGAAAATGGCGTGCGGCCTCGAGGATCCCGCGCACGGCTTCCCTTACCGGATGATAGCCGTTCGATTCCCTTGCGGCATCAAGGCGTGAATCACGCAGCAGTTGATCTACTTTCGGCAGGTCACGTGGATTTTCAATGATCATCCTTTTGGCCTCCTCACCTGAGAGTCTCAAGATCATCTTACCAAAAGGGAGTGGTAGAATAGTGCCGAATCAGCGGCGATCGCCGCGGCAGACAGAAGGGATGCCGGTCATGCGAAACAAACTGAAAAAAATCGTCCGGTCCTGGGTTTCTTTCCTCCCGACTTGTGAAGCAGTTCTAAGTTAACAGACCCACCGGATGTCTAAATCGCCCGCCATTCGGGCTGCGATCCTTCAGATGCGCAGCTTTTTTGACAGCCAGGGCTTGCCTTTGGCCTATCATCTTTTCCCCGGCAACTCAAGCGAAAAATTATCCTTGTATCCTCTCAAGAACCGGATCCGGGAAGATTACAACCGGAGCCGCGTTGTGGTCGCCGCCGACAAGAGAATGAATTGCGGGGACAACATCAACAAGCAGCTGGCCCGGCAACGGTTACATCCACAGCCAGTCCATCTGCGGAGCCGACCGGGAATTTCAGCAGCTTGTCCTGAACAAGGAGGCCACCTAAAGAGGGGGAGTCTGGCAAGGCCAAATCGAGGATCTATCCGAAAAAGACTACCTTAACCAACCGGCATAGGAAAAGGAAAACTCTCCGTCCATCAAAAGCAGGTGGTTTTTTACAGCCAGGACTACGCGGACAAAGCGGCCTATAAGCGGGCCCGCGTTCTTGCCAAAGCCAGGCGGCTTTTGAAGAGCCCACAACTTCTCATGTGAGCCATCAACAAAGGTGCCGCAAGCTACATCAAGAGCCTTGAGTAAATCGAGGATGGTGAAATAGTCGAACCCGAGACCCTGCTTTATCTTGAATAAGAAAAAGATTAAACAGGAGGCCTGGCAGGACGGCCACTACGCCATCGTGACAAGTGAGCTCGATCTTGACGACAGCGAAGCGATCCGACTTAACCACGATTTTAGGAAGATCGAGGAGATATTCAAGATCTCCAAGTCGGAATTGAGGACACGGCCAGTCCACGTGTCTTTGGAATCATATATTGAGGTGCATTTTCTGACCTGCTTTGTGGCGCTTGTCCTTTTAAGAACTCTGGAGCTCAAACTGAACCGGGCCGGACTCGAAGGCGCGGGTGGTCCGCAGGTTTTTCAAAGCTTCGGTTTGCCGGACTTGTTTCGAAAATTCACCTGCAGCCATGTCCCGGAAAACTGCTACACCTTCCATTTCACTGGCAACAACATCAAGGAGATCGAACAAGCACTAGAATTGGAACTTGGCCGCAAGCACAGGAAGCGAGGTGAGATCCGGTCCGTGATCGCCGATGCCGATTAGTAGTTTTTGCATAGTACATTTGCTTGTGTTTAGTTTCGAAGGTCAGGATTCTAGCAACGAACAGCCGATTCCAGTTACTTTGCCATTGGATCGGATTTATTGTGCTATCTCCCAAATACGGCGGTTTCTAGTTGACATTTTTTTAGCATAAGTCTAGACTTAACGGCATAATTGCGGTATTCAGCAGAGAGCGTTGCTGCGGGTACTCGACATGACTAATGTTGTTACCAAACACAAAGAGGAGGTCACTATGCCGAACATCGAGAATCTTAGGGGTGTTGCTTTCAAGCAAAGAGAGAAATTGCGGGTTTCAAAGGAGCAAATGCTCCAACGCATTGAGGATTCCCCTTTCGGCCCAAAAGGGAAGGAATTGGCAAGGCAAGCCTTAGAGAATGAGTCCTACGGTGCGATGGGTTGGCTTTTATGGAGTGTGCCTCCCATCATTGAATACGCCAAAGGCTCTGTCATCTATGACGTCGATGGCAAAGACTATATTGATTTGCTGTCCGGTTTTTCGGTAAGTCAGTTTGGTAACTGTCAAGAAGAATTGACCAAGGTTATTCAGGATCAAGCAACAAAGCTTACCCATTATTTTGATCTATTTCATCCTGAAAGAGTTAAGTTAGGCAAAAAGCTGAGAGAACATTCAGGCATTAGCCAGGACACCAAGGTGGTTTTTGGCGTTACCGGATCAGACGGGATTGAGCTCGCCGTTAGAGCAGCTCGTTACTACACGGGCAGGCAGTATATCCTTGTGGCACATGGGGATTACCACGGGGTTACTTACGGAACAATGGGTTTGACAGGGAAAGGTGGAATGCAACCGTATTTTTATCCTGTAGCGCCCGATCCTCATGTTGGACAATTCTATTTCCCGCATGAATATCGTTCGAGGGATGAAGAATATTCAGGCTTTGGAATGGAATCGATCAGGGATCTCGAAAGAGCACTTGAAGGTAAGGAAACGCCTTGGGCGGACGGGTATAGTGGCATTTGCAATGTTGCGGCGATTCTTGTTGAGCCTTTCCAAAGTTCAGCGGGGTATTATGTCCCTCCCAAAGCATATTTACAGGAACTTCGCAGAATATGTGACAAATTTGGTATTTTGCTGATTACAGACGAAATTCAAGCCGGACTTGGAAGGAGTGGAAAGCTTTGGGCCTACCAATATTCGGATATCGAGCCCGATATGATTGTTACTTCCAAGGCGCTGGGTGGTGGATTGCCCATTTCAGCAGTTATCGCTAAAAGCGAGATTCTCACAGAATGGGGTCCCGGTGCACACGTGTCAACGCAGGCTGGAAACGTGCTGGCATGTGCAGCTGGCAACTATGTAATGGATGTTGTGACGGATCCGGCGTTCCTGGAAGAAGTCAATCGCATCGGTGATCGTTTCTATGAAGGATGGAAGGTTCTACAGGATAAACATCCGAGCATTGGGTATATCGATCATATGGGACTGTATCTATCAATTGAGTATGTCAAAGACAGAAAAACGAAGGAACCTGCTGCAGATTTCACAACTTTTGTCCGCGATGAGGGTGTTGCAGAAGGTCTCGCATTTGAAAAAGGTGGTTACTGGCACAACAGAACACAAATGATTCCAGCTTTAAACATGCCGGATGATGTTATGGACGAAGCTTTCAGGCGTTTTGACAGGGTGTTGACAAAGGGCGAGAAATTATTTGGCATCGGATAAATTTGAGGCATGTATACTCGGCCAGTCACCAGTGGTGACTGGCCGAGTGAATCTGGGGATTTGAGTGGAGGAGGTTTGATACGAATGAAGAAATTTATGAATAAAGCTGAAGATTTTGTCGACGATATGCTAAAAGGCATATATGCAGCACATCCAGATGAAGTGACCATGGTGGGGGATGATTTGCGATGCCTGGTGACCATGAGGCCAAAGGAGAATAAAGTTGCCATTGTAACGGGAGGTGGCTCAGGTCATCTGCCCCTATTTTTAGGCTATGTGGGTAATGGTCTTTTACACGGTTGTGCTGTTGGCGGGGTGTTCCAATCCCCGAGCGCCGAACAAGTTTTAGAGGTAACGAAGGCGGCGCATCAAGGCCAGGGTGTCCTGTACATCTATGGCAACTACACGGGCGATATCATAAATTTTGACATGGCTGGTGAAATGGCTGAAATGGAAGGTATCGTCACCAAAACTGTCCTCGGTGCAGACGATGTCGCGAGTGCGCCTGCGGGAGAGGAAGGTAAGCGGCGGGGGGTTGCTGGCATATTCTTCGTCTATAAGGTGGCTGGAGCAAAAGCAAATGAAGGCGCTACACTCGATGAAGTGTATCGCGTTGCGGACAAGGCAAGTTCAAATGTAAGAACCATGGGAGTAGCACTTACGCCCTGTATTGTTCCTGAAGTTGGGAAACCATCCTTTACTCTTGGTGATGATGAGATGGAAATTGGGATGGGCATCCATGGAGAACCCGGTGTCCGTCGGGGGAAACTCGAATCGGCCGACAAAGTTGTCAAGGAGATGCTGACCCCTATCATGGATGATTTGGGTCTTGAGTCTGGTGATGAGGTGTCGATATTGATGAATGGCCTGGGGGCTACCTGTAAAGAAGAATTGTACATCTGTTTTTCCAAGGTAGCAGAGATGCTCCGTGACCGTGGCATTAAACAGCATTCTGTCTATGTCGGCGAGTATGCGACATCCATGGAAATGATGGGCTTCTCCATATCGGTCTTCAAGCTCGATGAAGAGCTAAAGAGCTTGCTGGTTAAGCCTGCCAACACTCCCTTCATTACCTTGGCTGGTCTCAAAGATTAGAAGGTGGGAGAAAAACAATAATGAGAATTTTCACCAGGGATGATCTGACGAGGGCCGTAGTCATCACAAGCACCTTGATGGATGAGAATAAGTTCAGACTCATCGAGCTGGACAGCCAGATCGGTGACGCTGATCTGGGGTTGACAATGAGCAAAGGTTTTGCGGCTGCAAAAACTTGCGCACTGGAGCTTGAGGATGATGACATCTCCACATCCTTCAAAAAGATTGGGCTTGCCATAGCGAAAGCCGCACCTTCAACGATGGGCTCTCTGATGGCAACTGCCTTTATTGGTGTAGGCAAGGAAATAGGTCAAAAGGAATACTTGGATTTTTCTGACGTGGGGCTCATGTATATGTCGATGGCCAGGTCCATCCAGGAACGTGGCAAAGCGAAGGAAGGGGACAAAACGCTTCTTGACGTACTTTTTCCCGTTGCGCGTGCCGTACAATCTTCCAGGAGCCAGGATATTTGCGAACTGATGGAAATTGCTCATAAGGTATCGAAGGAGAGTCTTGAACGTACGAAAAACTTAATGAGCCAGCACGGCAAGGCAGCTGTATTTCGAGAAAAAACCATTGGGCTGGAAGACCCGGGAGGAGCAGCAGCGGTCTTGTTAATTGAAGGATTCTACAGAGCTTGTATCGGAGATGAATGATTATGATTATTAAGGCACAGGAATTGACGGTTGAATCATTCGCCCCTTATGGATCGTTTATAAATCCAATGAACGGATATGAGGGAGATGAAACAATCGAGTTCACTCCCGATCGCATGATGTATCAAGTTGGCGGGCGAATTGGAAGCATGTCCAGTATCCGCATCAAGTGGCGGCCCATGGAGTTTGGAGTAACTGAATATCACGATGAATGCGAAGAAGTGTTTGGCGGTTTTGGCTGTGAGGTGGTCTTCCACGTTGGCCTTGTGTCCAGAACAAACCAACCGATTCCGGAAAGCTTTGCAGTTTTTCGGCTTCCAGCGGGGTGGTATGCACGCGTAAAACGCCGGGTGCTTCATCATGCCGGGTTCGTTGTAGGTAAAGATGACGTGGCTGCAGGAGTGGTTCTGCTGTCCCCTTCTGCCTACACGATTGACTGTCACGTTATTGAGCTGGAACAGCCGATTGGTATTGAAGTTTAAACAATATTATTTTTTTCTTGAGTTGCTGAGAATTAATCGTTATGGGCCGGTTTTCGGGACCGGAAACTGAAATAGTGGTTTACGCTCTAAGGGCGTAATAGAAGAAAGGCACAAGGGAGGTTTCTATGAAGAAGTCTAGGCTGCAAATATTCATGGTGTTGATCGTGACACTCATATTTGCGATGGGGTTGGTATTAACTGGATGCAGCATGGAAGGAGATAAATCTGGTAACGCTCCTCCTGCTGCGGAAGACACTAAGAAGCCCGAATCTCCTTCAGGTGGAGAAAGTGGGGAAGGGAAGAAGATCGGTTTTTCGATTGCGATGCTAGCCGGCAGCCCCTTCTGGCAGATCATTTCAGATGAACTGGAAAGAGGATTCAAAGAATTGGGCTATGAGTTCGTTGTTCTCGATGCTCAGGGAGATGCGGCAAAGCAGGCTTCAGACGTTGAAGATCTGATTGCGCAAAAGGTCGATATAATTCTTGTAAATCCGTATGACAGTGATGCGATTGTGCCGGTCACACTGTCTGCACGAGATGCCGGTATCCCGGTGATGGCGGTGGATATCCCTGTGGCTGAGGCCGGATACAGCATAGCAACTTGTATTTGTGACAACGTCATGCTTGGGTACCAATTGGGCGAGTATGCGGCGGATAAGTTTAATACGCCTGAGGTTAAAGTGGTCGTAATCAGTGGCTATCCGAACGGTATCGACAGTCGTCAGAGGCGTCACGGTTTCATTGAAGGCTTCCACGCAAAACAGTTGGAGAAATTTGCGCAAACGGGCTTGAGGATTGTTCACCATGGTTGGGGTGATTATGCACGTGAACCTGCAAATAAAACCATGGAAGACGCCATCACACGGACAAACGGTGACTTTGACATCGTATACTGCGAAAACGATGATATGGCCATCGGTGCCCTCCGCGCAATGGAAAGCGCCAACATCACAGGCAAGATGATTTTGGGTGTTGATGGTCTTAAAGAGATGTACGAACTGATACGTGACGGCTATACAACCGCTACAGGACGAAATTCACCGGTTGAGTTGGCAGCGGTATCCGTCCAAGCTACCCATGATTATCTGAACGGCAAGGAAATTCCTGAAATCATTTTTACGACGCCGACCGTTGTGGAGAAGAAAAACATAGATGAATTCTACGATCCTGATTCAATCTTTTAGAACCAGGTGAGTAGAAACGTTTATGTGATGGGCGAGACGATGATGTCATCATCGTTTCGCCCATATCATGATGTTAGTTCGTGAGATCATCGGTTGAAACACATCGCATCCGTTTCTGCTCTCGATTCAGCCGGGTCGAATGGGGTTCTTCCGTTTGAAGCGTTCAAATGGATCTCGCATGAGGGTATTCTTAATTGCATAGCGGCGTTCTTCTGAAAGAGAAGCACTGACGGGGTCCCATCTATTTGGCATCACCTCGATTGTTAACCAACTGATATTGACTTCGAGGAGAGACAACAAAAGGAAAATTTTTGGTAAATGGAGTGAGTTTAGAATGGGTGCTTTTAATCCAATTGTTGAAAAAACTGAAACAACAGAAACCCACGAAACTGACAACGTTATTCTTCGGGTCACGGGCTTGGTTAAAGATTTTCCGGGTGTTAGAGCGTTGGATAATGTCTCTTTTTCCCTGCGCCGGGGCGAGATCCACGGTTTGGTGGGTGAAAACGGAGCGGGCAAAACTACGTTATTGAAGATTCTCTCTGGCGTTTATGCTGCTGACAATGGTGAAATTGAATTGGAGGGGTCAAAAGTTCATCTGAAAAATCCGATCGATGCACAGAGCAAAGGTATTTGTATGGAATACCAGGAGAAAACTCTGTTCCCCAACTTAAGCGTTGCCGAAAATATCTGTGTAGGCAATTTAGGTTTGTATTCTGGCAGCCGTTCAATGGTTTCCTGGAAAAAAATCCACACAATCGCAAATGAAGTTCTCAATTGGTTGAATTTCGACATCGATACAACCTTGAATATTCGAGATTTGTCACCTCAGTTGCAGCAAATAGTTCAAATAGCGCGGGCGATTGCACTCAAGGGAAAGATCATCATCTTGGACGAACCTACAGCTGCTATTTCTTTTAGCGAAGTCGACAATCTATTTGCTACGCTGAGAAGGTTAAAAGATGAAGGCTACTCGATCATCTATGTTTCTCACCATCTGAAAGAGGTCTTCCGAATAACTGACAGGGTTACGATCCTGAAGGATGGTCAGGGTGTCGGAACCTTCGAAACGGCAGCTCTTGACGAAAAAGCGATGACTCGTCTGATGATTGGGAGAGACATTATCCGCGAACGCCAAAGCAGAGACTTCTCAACAAGTGAGGTGGTATTTGAAACCAAATCGCTTACCACAGCGGATGAATCGATTTCTGACGTTTCAGTTAAAGTTCGAAAAGGAGAAATCCTGGGGATTGCAGGATTGTTAGGAAGTGGCAAAGACATCTTAGCCAGGGTCATCGCGGGATCAACGCCAATAAAATCGGGAGAAGTAATTCTAAACGGGGAAAGTTTTGTTCCAAAACGTCCAAAACAAGTGATCAACAAAGGCATAACAGTATTGCCGGCAGAAAGAACTCTTGAGGGCTTGATCTTAAGGCAGTCGCTGAATTTTAACATGACACTTTCGTCTTTCAAGAGATTTTCCAAATTCGGCATCATGAATGCAAGAAAGGATTTCAGATTGGCCGAGAAAGCTGCCTCCGATGTCAATCTAAAATACGTCACACTGAGACAGCAGGCACTGTCTTTGTCAGGAGGCAACCAGCAAAGAGTCATGATTGCGCGTGCCCTTTTGACGAATGCAAAGATTATCGTTTTCAATGAACCCACGCAAGGTGTTGATGTGGGCGCAAAGCAGGAGATCCACAAACTGATCCGTTCCTATGTTTCACGGGGAGGGTCCGTGATTATCATCTCATCGGAACTTCCTGAGTTGCTGAGTACAAGTGATAACATTGCCGTTATGAGCAGGGGGAGAATCGTCGCCAATTACACTGGCGACGAGGCTTCGGAGGAAACATTGCTTAAGCAAATGATTGGCTGAGGCATGAAGTGATGAACGTATCACATCTAAGAATGGAATTTGGAGATAAAAGATTATGGTGAAAAGTAATGCCGGCAGAACACTGGATAGGCAGAGACTTGGCCACCTTGCCAAAGAATATTTCCTGGTTATCGTTGTTGCCTTGTTAATAGTTGTATTCAGTTTTTTGAACCAAAATTTTTTGACAGGTGCCAATATTCAAAATATGTTAAGGCAAGCGGCAGCAAATGTGATCATCAGTATCGGGATGCTGGCTGTTGTTTTAACAGGGGGCATTGATCTTTCTGTCGGGGCAACCGCTGGTTTAGCTGGGGTGTTGGTGGCGGGCTTTATTAGAGACGGCATGGGTGCTCTCAGCGCTTCCTTATTGGTACTTGTTATCGGAATTCTGGTTGGTACGTTCACCGGATTTTTGGTTGTGTACATGGGTCTGGCACCTTACATAGCCTCGATGTCCATGATGCTGATTGTGACAGGAATAAAACTCCTTTACAGTCACTCACTTTCAATTTCGATAGACATGAGCCAGAGTGGTTTTTTGATGGTCGGCCGTGGGAATTTTGCAAGCATCCCTATACCCATTTGGATGATGTTTGTTATGACTTTGATATTCCAATTCGTTATGTCGAAAACGACTTATGGTAGAAGTCTCTACGCTCTCGGCGGCAATCCGGAAGCGGCTTACCTTGCGGGTATCAATAGCAAATTTATGACGATGTCCGTCTACGTAATAAGTGGGTTTTGCAGCTTTGTTGCAGGGATTATGCTTGCATCAAGGCTGGCATCTGGTTCCCCTTCGACGGGTACGGGTTTCGATACAAACGCGATTGCATCAGTCGTTATCGGTGGAGGAAGTCTTGCCGGAGGACGGGGGAAGCCCATGCTGGTTCTGTTTGGCGCGATGGTGATCGCAATGCTGAGTAATTTCCTTAACCTGATGGGTGTGCAGAATTACATTCAGAGAATAATCACGGGCGGAATCATTATTCTCGCTGTATTCATCTCGGAACGGACTGGCACCAAGAAGCGATAAACCTTGTCTCACCGAACGGAAGAATGTGAGGGAAAAATGGAAATGATCTTCGGAGCCCCCCAGTTTTACGTGCAGGGACCGGGCATTATTGCAAAGACAGGGAAATATCTGACAGACCTCCAGCTTGATGGGAAACTCTTGCTCATGATTGATGTGGGGGTGAAAGAGGTGGTTAAGCCAATGTTGGTTTCTATCGAGGAGGCATCGATAGACTACGATGTGCTGGACTTTGCTGATCAATACACCCTGAAAAAAATCGCATTAATCGCCGATGAGTCCAAACACAAGCAGTATTGCGCTGTTGTGGGCGTTGGTGGTGGCAAGCCGATAGATGCTTCCAAACGGGTTGGTTGGTCCCTGGGCATTCCTTTCTTATCGGTTCCTACGAGTATCGCCACAGATGCTGCAACGAGTAGAACATCGGTCGCCTATACAGATGATGGCGAGTTGGTTGAGGACAAGACGATTTTCAACCCTGCTGGAATTTTCGTCGATTCCGCCATTATTGTTCGGGCACCCATTCATCTATTCGGAGCTGGGATGGCCGATGCGCTATCCAAGAGATATGAATACAAACTGTCGTTAGCCTGTGGATTCCCAAATTGGTATGACGCCTCTTCAGCCTATTTTATTGACGCAATTTCCAAAGAAATGCACGAACTGCTTTTGCGTAATGGTAGATATTTGAAGGAATGTTTTAGGGAGGGCGTGCTTAATGAGACAGTTGAACGGAGTATCACCGCCATGCTGCTCATGAGTCGTTTGGTGTGGGATTCAGGTGGTTTGCGGGGAGCTCATGACTTATTCGAGGAATTCAATGATGCAGGTTATGGTAAGGATCACATGCATGGTGAAATAGTTGGCTATTTCGATCTTGTCCAACTATTGGTAGAACAGTACCCAGACAATGAGTTTTACGAACTCTACACTCTTTACCGTGATTTGGGTATCCCACTCAAAATTAGCGACTTTGGATTTCCTATCGGGGACGCTGATCAACTCGATGAGTTGACGACGCGCTTTTCCAAGAAATGTGGTGAGTTCAACTGGCATCCAGGTGATGACGCGTTTAAAGATGCTTTACTTAAGCTCGAAAAGATGCAACTTTAAAAAAGCAGACATATGATAATCGTTTGATATCGGAGATAATTCTATGGAAAATGCAATCTGGAATCTATTCGATTTGACTGATAAAAACGCTGTCGTGACAGGGGCATCCGGTGGAATTGGTTATGCCTGCGCTATTGGCCTGGCCCAAGCGGGCGCAAATGTTGTTGCCCACTATAATACCAACAAAAAAACTGCGGATAAACTTGTAGCAGAGATTAGAAAAATGGGAAAAGAAGCCTTCGCGGTGCAAGCAGATGTTTCCAATTACGAAGACGTTAACCGCATGGCAAAAGATATCGATGAGATGTGGGGAAAGGTTGACATATTGTTCAATAATGCCGGAATTGGGCTAACCGTCGATCCCGAAAAGAGCACAAAGGAAGAGTGGTTGAAGGTAATCGACACGAATCTTAATGGCGTATTCTACTGCGCACAAGCTTTCGGTAAATTGATGATCCGGGATGGAGGTGGAGCCATTATCAATATGGGTTCCATGTCCGCAGAAATTATCAATAGACCCGAAGAGGTCTCCTACAGCACTTCAAAAGCCGGCGTCCACCTGATGACTAAAGGGCTTGCGGCATGCTGGGCAAAATATAAAATACGTGTCAATGCTATAGCTCCGGGGTATATTGCAACTGAGATGTCACTTCCCATGATGCGCAGTGAGCCTGACTGGGTCAAAACGAATTGGACCGATTGGACGCCGCAACGACGGATTGCTGAACCTGAAGAACTGGTGGGCATGGTTGTTTATCTCGCGTCCGAAGCGTCGAGTTTCGTCACGGGTTCTTGTTTGATCATCGACGGGGGATTCACGGTGTATTAACGGGCAACCATTCTTTGGACAATTACAATTATGGCTTTCACAATTTCGAGTAATGTATGTTGAATGCGCCTGAATGTATCCGATTAAGTTTTCAAAATAAATCCGTGACGCGTCAACAAGACTGACAAAAGCGACAAGTTGATTGCCTGTCTCAATTTGGATAAAGCAGCATAAGTTTCGCGCAAATGAATTAGGAGGACATGACTCCCTCTACTCACTTGGAAAAATTGGTTTTGGAAAAAACAAACCAAGGAGAAAAAGGAACCAAGTCCGAAAAAAATATTCAGTTGAACGAAGGAATCATCAGAGAAGAGCTGGGCGAGATGGTGCATCAAAGTGTTGAAGATACTTTGAATACATTACCGGAAGAAGAGCCGACTGACTGACCAACGTCAAATGCAACAAAAGAATGGTCATACGAAAGATTCTTGACAGTACTCTTGCATCCATGAGAGATTTCGCTCTCCGAAGGCAGTCATGGACGCCATTTGTTACCATAGAACAACTGGGGAGGAGCACTGAAACTGCCAACAAACCTGAACATACTACAGGGAACAGCTGTGCAGAGGGATTGGCAGGTCATATCCTGGGCACCAGGTTCAAAATCCGTGAGAGCTGGTTCTGTCAGGGAGCGGCCGTGATGGTCGTTTCACGCGCCTTCGTGACGAAAGCAGGGGAGTTGACATCACTGCTGATCGAAAAGACACAAAAATTGGCTGTAGCCAGTATCCAGGAGCTTTCGGCAAATTTTCGGGAATACAGGTGATGCGGGTCGCCCACGATAGCCCGAAGGACCAACAAACGGGAGACACCGCCCTACCGTTTACGAAAAGTGAACGCCGTTAACAGCTTGGGGAGATTCCATTGATTCTTACTCTGAGCTACAACAACTTGACACGGCCCCAGTTGCAAAAGTCAGGATCTTACCAAAAGGGAGTGGTAGAATAGTGCCGAATCAGCGGCGATCGCCGCGGCAGACAGAAGGGATGCCGGTCATGCGAAACAAACTGAAAAAAATCGTCCGGTCCTGGGTTTCATTCCTGAATAAACGGGCGGATGCTTCCATGACCCGCGCCATGATCTGGTCGATCCGGTCGGGCAGCAGAAAGGAATTCAAGCACCGTCAGTGCAGCATAAGCCTTGAAGAAAAAAAGGCCATCCAATCGTACTGGGGCCGCTACACGAAACAAAATCGCCCTTTCTTTCAGGCTTTGTACGCTTGCATGCATGGCACCTTCGATGTCAGATACCTGCCTGACGACCTCTATTTGACCCGCATGCTCCGGCATTTAAACGACCGGGAATACAGCGTCCTGACCAATAAATGCCTTCAGCCGCTTTTATTTGACTGCCGGCAGCCGGAAACGGTTTTCATGCGGATTAATGGATCCTACTGCGATGCGGCCTACCGGCCCATCAGCAGGGAGGAGGCAATCGAACTTTTTCTTGAGAGCGGCAAGGCGGTTGTCAAGCCGGCTGTGCGTACGCACAGCGGCAGGGGCATTCAGTTTCATGCCGCCCGGAGCGCGGAGGAAGTCTCAGAATTTCTGGAGCACTGCTTTGGGCAAGTTCCAAGCTACATCGTACAAAAGGTGGTGAAGCAACACGCCGGCCTTGCAGCCATCCATGAGCCTTCAGTCAACTGCCTGCGTGTCATGACACTCTTGATTGACGGCCGGGCCGTTGCTCTTTCAACAGTTTTGAAGATGGGCGCCGGCGGAAGCCAGCTGGACAACCTGGGATTCGGCGGCATCGTCTGCGGTGTCAGGGAAGATGGCACCCTGAGGGAAGTGGCCTTTTCGGCTAATGGCGACCGCTTCTACCAACACCCTCAGGGCTTTGACTTCAGCGGCTATCATGTCCCCTCCTATGAGGCGGTCAAAAAATTGGCTGTGAGCATGGCGGAACGCGTTCCCTACACGCGGCTGATTGCCTGGGATATCGCCGTGGCCGAGGACGGTGAACCGGTCCTGATCGAATACAACGATATCGGGGAGCTGGGATTTATGCAATATGCCAACGGTCCCCTCTTCGGTGACTATACAGACAGGATTCTGTCAGAAATCTTTCTTTAGTCAGATCACCCGGATGGCCACCCCCTGCCAGGGGGTCAGGCGTCCGATCGGCCAGGCTTTTTCACCCAATCGGCTCAGGGCGTCCAGATAGGGGTCGACCTGATCTTCCCGCATAGCCAGCAGGAGACCGCCGGACGTCTGCGGGTCGAACATCAGATCCGTCAGAGCCAGCGGGATCTCTCCATCAAAGCGAACCCGGTCGCCAACGTAACGCCTGTTGCGGTAAGTTCCGCCCGGCAGCATGCCCTCTTTGGACATGTCCAGGGCACCGGGCAGCAGGGGAACGGACCGGCTGTCGATTTCAACGGTCACTTTCCGGTCTCTCCCCGCCATTTCCCTCAGATGTCCCAGAAGGCCGAAACCCGTGATGTCAGTCGATGCCGATACATCGAGGCCGACGGAAGCTTCAAAGGCATAGCGGTTGAGTTTCGCCATGGTGTCAATCATGCGCTGGACCGTCTCACCGTCCAGCAGGCCCGCCTTGGCGCCGGTTGCCAGAGCCCCGGTCCCCAGCGGTTTTGTCAGGACAAGGATATGGCCAGGATGGGGGGTATCATTTCGCCGGATCTGATCAGGGTGGCAGAGCCCCATGACAGACAGGCCAAACTTGGGCTCTTCATCTTCGATGCTGTGGCCGCCCGCGACTGTGACACCGGCTTCCATGCATTTATCGGCCCCGCCCTCGAGAATCCTCCGAACGACGGCCAAGTCAAGGCAGCTCGAAAAACAGAGGAGATTCAGGGCTGTTTTGGGGACCGCTCCCATAGCGTAGACGTCACTCAGGGCATTGGCCGCGGCGATCCGGCCGTAATCGAAGGGGTCGTCAACGATGGGCGGAAAGAAATCCACCGTCTGGATGATGGCGATATCATCAGAAACAAGGTAGACACAGGCATCATCCTCGGTCTCATAACCGACCAGGAGGCGGTCATCTTTTTTGATCGGCAAGCCGGTCAGGAGCTCGGAAAGGACCCCCGGTCCCACTTTGGCCCCTCAGCCGCCGGCGCTGGTCAGCTGAGTCAGCCGGATTTCCTGGTCAGACATGGTGACACCTCCTTTACCCTGGCGGGTAGAACCCGCCGTTTATCATAACACGAGGACGGCCGCAAAAAGGTCAATCAAACAACGAGGCCGTAATAGTCGCCTTCCCTTCCGCCCGGCGGACGGTAATGATCCAGGGTGTAGGGGGTTAAAATGCCTGTGTCGGTGACTACTCCCGAAATGAGATGGGGCGGCGTAATGTCAAAAGCCGGGTAGTAACCTTTGACGCCCGGCCGTGTATTGCGAACACCCCCCGCCTCAAGCACTTGATTGGGATCACGCGCTTCGATGGGGACCTGGCTGATCCGGACCTGGTCCGGGATCCCTGTGACGAAGTAGGGCACACCGAAATATTTGGCCACCATGGCGATCTGGAGAGTACCGATCTTGTTGACCACATAGCCATCCAGTGTGATAGCATCGGCTGCTGTTGTAAAGAGATCCACCCGGTGGCGGGAGAAGACTTCGGCCGGCATGTTGTCAGTAATAACCGTGACGTCAGTGCCCATTTCAGCCGCGACACTGGCCGTGAGGCGGGCTCCCTGGAAATAGGGCCGGGTTTCAGGGCAAAAGAGCTTCAATGTCAGGCCCTTTTCCTGAGCAGCCCGGATCATGGTGCCGACAACAGTTTCGCCAAAGCAATGGGTCATGACGGTTGCCTCTTGGGGCAGGAGTGAAATAAGGTTCCTCCCGACCCGGGACATCCGTTCATAACGCCGCTCCAATGAGTTGTAAGCTGCCTGGAAAAGTGTCTGTGTCAGGTCTTTTTCACCTTGCTCAAGAGCCCGCAGGGCAGCTGTCAGAGCCCCCGCTGTTACCTGCCTCATCCTGGGTTCTGTTGTCGGCCTCGCCGTCGACAGAAGCCCGGCTGCCTCTTCAAGCGCGGCCAGCTGCTTTTCCTTGCTCCGGCCCCTGACCTGATACGCGGCAAGTGCCATTCCCATGCCGGCCGCCGTGTAAGGGCCAGCGCTTTGTGTCACCATCCGGGTGATGGCATCGGCGACTTGTTCGACTGTCCGGCACTCTTGAAAAATAATTTCGGCGGGATAGACACGCCGGTCCAGGATCCGGACAAGGCCGTCCTCATACCAGGCGATATTTTCGTAGCGCAACAGGAACCCGAGGTCATGATCATGGCGTTTCCGGGTGTCATCACATGCAGACATGAAAACTCCTTTGTCGATCAAGCCCGGGTGCCGGGCGCGGAGGGAACGCGAAGGCGGATGGCCTGCTTGATATTATTCAGCTCCCAATCAGTCCTCGAACCGCCGTACTCTCCGTCAACGGTAAAAGAAACGGGTTCCTTAAACCGGAAAATAATGTCGTGGGCCCGCCGACGGATCATGTCATCACTTGTTTTCCGCTGGAGGATGCGGGAGACAAGTTTGGCCGTCTGCCCAAGGTTCCGGGGTGGTTTGACCAGCAGAACTTCAAAGAGCCCGTCGTCGAAAACTACATCATTCAGCTTAACCAGGCCGCCGACAGAAAAAGAGTTGAGGACGCCTCCAAAGATGTAGCTTCCTGAATAGTCAACTCCGTCGAGCAGGACGGTGGTTTCATGAGGGCGGATTCGGCCCACTGACTGGAGACCGGTCAGCAGGTAAGCGAAATGACCCAGTGCTTTTTTCAAATGGCGCCGTGTTGCGTAGGAGGTCTCCGTAAAGGCTCCGAAACTGGCGACATAGGTAAAGTAGGCGGGTAATTGTTCTGGCCTGCTGGGGCTGATGCCCTCCGGCAGGTCGTGGCGGATTTGCGGTTGACTTCCGTGGACCCGGCCGATGTCGATGGCGAAAGGGATCCCTGCCAGGATGCTGCGTGCTGCCTTCAGGGGCTCGGACGGCAGTTTGAAAGTCCGGGCCATATCACAGGTCGAACCAATCGGCAGGAAACCGACGTGGGGGGGAAAGCGGAGCCGCATAAGCCCCGAAACAACCTCAGAGAGTGTGCCGTCACCTCCGCAGGCAACGACAATGTCATGTGCGGGGCCCTGGGTGAATGCAATTTCACGGGCGTCACCGATTCCCGTGGTGAAAACTTCACGGACTGAAGATCCGGCCTTCCTGAGTTCACCGCAAAGTTTTCCGGCAAGCTCCGATGCGCCGTAGCGGCCGGCATTGGGATTGATGATCACCAGGATGTTTTGACCGACCCCATTCATGCCAGTATCATAGCACGGTCGGTAAAAAAACGTGGTCAGGGTGGCGGTGACAGCCTATTTTCGAAGATGGTGGCTCAGGATGGCCAGGGCACAGGCCATGTTTTCATTTTGCACGATGATGCCTTCCGGAACCTGCAGCAGAACGGGTGCGAAATTCCAGATGGCCTCCACGCCGGCTTCAACGAGCTGGTCACAAACGGCCTGGGCATTGGCGCCGTCAACGGTAATGATGCCCAGCCTGATTCCGCGTTCGCGGATTAGAGAATCAAGCTTTTCCATGGGGTAAAGCGGCGTTTGGTTCAGGTATTCCTCGCTGGCAATCCGGGTATCGAAGCCCGCGACAATTTTGAGTCCGTATTTTTCAAAGCCCGCGTAGTTGGCCAAGGCGGTTCCAAGATGGCCCACACCGACAATGACCGCTTCATCAACGTGGCCGTAGCCCAGGATGTCTTCAATATCCTTGATCAGTGCTTTTGTCGCAAAACCTTTTCTTGGCTGCCCAGCCTGCCGGCTCACCGAGGCCAGATCTTTGCGGACCTGCACTTCGTGCAGGCGGAATTCAGCGGCAATAGCGGTCGAGGAGACGTTCTCGGTTTCAACTTCCCGCAGGTAGTCGAGGTAATAGGGCAACCTTTGCAAGGTTTGGAAAGAGAGAGAATTAGACGCCATGAGAACCTCCTCAATATCGATAATATATTATTGATTTAGAGGCCTGCTGTCAATCACCGTAACTGAATGCCTTTGACAGCCATTTTCTTGCGTTACCGCATGGGTGGGCGTATACTGAAAATGATTCAGGCGAAGGCCAGTATGATCGTGACAAACCTCCGCGACCGGGGGCTTTTTTGAGAAATATCTTTCTGTTTGTCCTGATAGGGATTGGAGGCATGATTCGAATGAAGAAATTTGACCGTAATCTCGCGGAACAGCTGAGAGGCGGCGTCATCATGGATGTCGTCAATGTCGAGCAGGCCCGCATCGCAGAGGAAGCCGGGGCTGTTTCGGTTATGGCGCTGGAGCGTGTTCCTGCCGATATTCGTTCAGCGGGGGGCGTTTCAAGAATGAGTGACCCTGCCATGATCAAGGCCATCATGAAGGCGGTCAGGATTCCGGTGATGGCGAAAGTCCGTATCGGCCACTTTGTTGAAGCACAGATCCTTCAGGCGATCGGCGTTGATTTTGTGGATGAAAGCGAAGTGCTGACGCCTGCCGACGAAGTCTATCACATTGATAAAACCAAGTTCGAAGTACCTTTTGTTTGCGGCGCACGGGGCCTTGATGAGGCGTTGCGCCGCCTGGCCGAAGGAGCCATGATGATACGGACCAAGGGTGAGCCCGGCACGGGAGATGTGGTCCAGGCTGTCAGGCATATGCGCCGGATCAATCAGCAAATCCGTGAAGTGGCCTCCCTTCGCGAAGACGAGCTTTACGTCCGGGCACGGGATTTGGCCGTTCCTGTCGAACTTGTTCAATACGTCCACCAACATGGTAAACTGCCCGTTCCCAATTTTTCTGCCGGAGGCGTCGCGACGCCGGCTGATGCGGCGCTGATGCGCCAGCTCGGCGCCGAGGGCGTTTTTGTCGGATCCGGCATCTTCAAGTCCGGCGATCCGGTCCGGCGCGCCAGGGCCATCGTGGAGGCCTGTGAGCACTACGACGATCCCGAGCGGCTGGCCCATGTCTCTGAGAACCTGGGCGAGGCCATGGTGGGTTTGAATCCCGATCAGATTGAGCTGATTATGTCGGAAAGAGGGGTGTAGCCAGCCGATGCCCATCAGACAAATTGGATTCGTCGGCACAGGTGTCATGGGTTCAGCCATGGTCGCCCGGCTTTGCCGGCATGGTTATCAGGTAAAAGTCTTCAACAGGACAAGGGAAAAGGCGGAGGCAACCGCCTGCGCCACGGGGGCCACGTGTACAGATTCGATCGCTGAGGCGGTGCGCGGGGCAGATGCCGTGATCACCATGGTCGGCTATCCCGCCGATGTTGAAGAAGTCATGCTGGGTCCGGAGGGGATCTTTGATACGGCCAGCCGGGATACCCTGGTGATCGATATGACCACCTCGTCGCCTTCCCTTGCTGTCAAACTCTATGATGAAGGCAGGAAAAAGGGCCTGTCCCTCCTGGATGCGCCCGTCTCGGGCGGCGACGTAGGTGCGCGTGATGGAACACTTTCCATTATGGTGGGAGGCGACCGCCAATCGTTTGACCGGGCACTCCCTGTTTTTTCAGTGCTGGGCAAAAATATTGTCTACATGGGTGCGGCGGGTAATGGCCAGCACACCAAGGCTGCCAACCAGATTGCGGTTGCGGGTGCCACGGCAGCCATGACAGAGGCCATCCTCTACGCAGAGCAGACGGGGCTCGACCCCGAAACCATGTTGCGGGCGATCGGCGCCGGCGCCGCGGGAAGCTGGCAGATTGCCAACATGGCGCCCAGGGTTCTGTCAGGAGATCATGATCCCGGTTTTTTTATCAAGCACTTCATCAAAGACATGCGAATCGTGGAAGAAGAGATGGCAGACCGCGGAACCGGACTTCCCATGTTACATACCGTTTTGGGTCTCTATGAAAAAATGGCAGGCCATGGTGATGGGGATCTGGGGACCCAGGCCCTGATCCGCCTCTACCGGACTGAAAAAGACAAAATCAGCAAGAGTTGACCGTTTCCGGTCTCTGGGCGGTCCTTCCGGCCTTCGTTGCGGGCAGGTTTTTGTTATAGAATGGGAGCAAGAACAGGAGGACCTTTAGGGATGAAGCGGACGGTTGGGGTCTTACTCTTACTCTTGGCGGTTTTCGCGATTTTTGTTTTCTCAGGCCCGCGCATTCACGCGGGTGCAGATTTTTACCCGGCTCCGGCCGATGCGGGTTTTTTTGGCGGGGACAGTGATTATGGCGGATCCTCCGGCGGTGGCTGGGACGACTCCTTTGGCGACAGCGACTGGGGCAGCGGCGGTTTTGGAAGCTCAGGGGGCTTGTCCTGTGTTGGGGGGCCTCCCGTCGGACTGATCATCTTTGTCATTATCGTCGTCTTTGTGATTCTCAAGGCCAAAAAAGGCGGCCAGACGGGCTCACCCCAGGTCCCGGCCGTACCGCCTGTCCAGTCAACAGCCGTTGCCGACCAGATCCGGCAGGTGGATCCTTTCTTCACGGAAGCGGAGATGCGCGAGAAAGTTTCCAATCTATACTCCGAGATGCAGCGGGCCTGGGAAAATCAGGATTGGGAACCCATGAGGGCCCGCATGACAGACGACCTTTACAACCAGATGTGGCGGCAGCTGCAGGAGCTGGTAGGCCGCAACCAGATCAACCGCGTGGAGCGGGTCGCCATTATCAGCGTCGCCTTGGTCAATTTTTATCAGGATGAGCAAAATGACAACCTGGCCATCAGGCTGACCACCCGGATCACCGACTACATCATTGACCGGGCGACCGGCACGGTCGTCAGCGGTGACCCGCGCCGTGAGAAATTCATGACTTACGAGTGGACCATGATCCGCAGCCTGGGTGTCAAGACTCCGGCTCCCGGCATAGCGGGCAAAACAGAAATCAGCCGCAACTGCCCCCACTGCGGGGCGCCCATTGACCTGACCCAGTCCGCCCGCTGCAGCTACTGTGGCTCCATCGTGACGGCTCCCGAGTTTGACTGGGTTCTGTCCAATATCCGGGGAATCTCCCAGCAGACCATCTGACCGCTTTTCTTTCATAATGATGACGGGCCCGCTCAAAAGGCGGGCTCGTCTGCTTTATGCAGGATTAGAACCTGCGTTACAGGCCCGGCAACTTCAAATTCTGTTCAAATTAAAGCATTAGGCTGGCCGTAAATGGGGACTCGTCATGAGGAGTCAGTGTTGCCCGATGACTAATGGATAGATGGAGGATAGGGCAATGAATAAATCCATAAACAAGATGAAATACATCTATGTATTTCTATTGGTGCTATCGCTGTTGATGTATCTGGTGGCACCTGTATTCCCAAACAAAGTGAGCGCCGACAGTGAACCTCTGGTTTCACTGACACACACGAGTGAGATCGACCGGCTGATAGAGCTCTGTATCCGGACCATTAAGGGTGAAATTCACTTCACCCGGCCCCTTGTCGAGAAGAAGATCGACCTGGTGATCGTCCAGGATGCAAGCGGTTCATTTGAAAACACCATTGGTACCATGAAAGAAGGCCTGAAAGCGGTCGTCGACAAGCTGAAACCAAGCCGCGGCGACCGGGTCATGGTGACCACCTTCCGCGGCGGCCAGCGCTATCAATGGTATGAAAAGGTCAACGATTCACAGGTCAAGAAGGATGTGGGCGACGACGAAGGCCTTTATATCAGCACGGCCAGCAGCTTTATTCCCGTTGATACCCGGACCAGGTATGACCTTGGCAGTAACCTTGACATGGCCAAGTCCAGGATCGGCGCAATCACTGTTGACGGGGGAACTCCTACGGCCCGGGGCCTGCAATATGCTTTGCAGGAATACAACAGCAAGCGCGTTGCCTTGGGCGACGTGGGCGACCTTAAGAGGGAGACCATCTTCCTCTTGGTGACAGACGGTGTCGCCAATGTCAGGCTCCCGGACGGAAGTACCGGGGATGACGGGACCATCTGGCTGGACTGGAACTGGGCCTACACTCCCGACGGTCAGTCGCATGGCAGCACGACCGGCTTCAATGAGAAATACCAGGACTACGAGACGGCCACCGACCAGGCATCCGCTCAGGCTGCGGCCATCAAGAATCAGGGTTATTACCTGATCTCCACTTTTATTGAAGACTTTGAGAAACAAAAAACCCAGTACGGTGGCGGCAGCTATTACCAGGATGAGGTCAGCCCCTACACGAAAACCGCCCTGGAGAACATGGCCAGCTCAAGCAGCTATTATCAAGTTTTTGACAGCCCGGACAACTTCGGGACCCGGGTAGGCAATCTCTTTGAAGCCCTGGTTGAGGAAATCAGCCAGGAGAGCATCGAGGTGGTCATCGAGCCCGGTTACCAGGTGATGTCGTCAAGGCTGCTCAAGGACGGCATAGTGATCAACGCCAACTTAAACTTTCAAACGGGGATCAATATCGTTGAAGTTGAGCAGGAGGGCGACTATACCATTGAATACGAGTTGAAAGAACTTGATTTCCATGGAGAAGATGAAACGCCCGTCACCGCGACCGGCCGGTCGGGACAAAAACGCTACCAGATCGATAATCCGGTCGTTCCCGGCAATACCAACACGGTCTGTACACTGGAGCCGGCGGTTCCCGTCAAACGGGTCAACGGGCTTGAACATTATGACCTGGATGAAGTCCGGGAGGAAGTGACCTATACGGTTACCACCCATGTCGGCAATATTTTCGGCATGACCTCCTTCGGCTTTGAGGATCAGGTTGACGCTCTTTTGAAAATCACGCCCGGTTCCGCCGATGTCAAGGTGGATGGTGTCAGCATTGTCAAGCCCGGAGAATTGACGGTACTTGCCAACAAGATCACCTTCAGCAAGACAAGCGATTTCCAGCAGATCAAGGAAAAGGACGTGGTGCTGGAATTCAAGGCATCCATCGACGCCTGCGTGATCTGCGGTGAAGTCAAGGCGGCCTATGCGGACGGGAAAATTCCCAATACGGCCCAGCTGCTTTACAACCAGAGCAGGGTGGCCAGCAATACCGTGACCATCGCGCCTCCCGCCCCGGAGGATCCCCCGATTGCCAAGGATGTCAACGGAAAAACACATGAAAACCTGACTGCGGCAGACGATCTTTTTGACTACCATGTCAAGGTCTTGCTGCCGGAACTGGAAGAAGGCGAGCATTACGAGACCCTGGTCATTGAGGATGCCTTGGTTCCCGTTTTGCAAATTGAGGGCACGGCGGTGCTGATTGACGGGTTGGCGGCACCGGCGCTGGATGCCTATGTGTCCGTGTCGGGCCAGACGGCAACCCTGACGCTCGATCAGGAGGATTTTGATTTTGATACCATCGTTGGCAAGGTAATTGCCCTGCAGTTCACTGCTTCAATCCGGCCCGGCGCCGACCTCTCCGTTTATGAGGGGGAGCTGGTGCCCAATGAAGGTGAATACGGAATCAACGGCGGTTCCAGGGTCAAGTCCAATCAGGTGACGGTGGCGCTGCCGCCTGAAGAACCTGCCATTGACAAAGATGTCAACGGGAAAACGCATGAGGACCTGGGAACGAAACATGAGATCTTCACTTATCACATTAAGCTTGACATCCCCGAAAGTGTGCGTGGCTATGAGACGATCGTGGTCAGCGATACCCTGGAGGATGTGCTTGAGATTATTGACAGCGGCGTGACGGTGGGGGGTGACGATACTTCCCTGCTTCCCCTGCTGACCGTTTCGGGACAGACCGCAACCCTGGTGCTTGACAGCGAATTTGACTTCAGTCAGATCGCGGGCCAGCAGATTGTGATCAGCTTGAGGGCAAGGATCAGGATCGGCGCCAATCTTGACGCTTATGTCAACGACACGGTACCCAACCAGGCGGCCATCGAATTCAATGGCGGACCCAAGGTCATGACGGCGCCCGTCACGGTGGCCCCGCCCGGGGAACCTCCTGTGATTGAGAAGGATGTCAATGGAAAAGATCATGAAGATCTGACGGCCTTTGACCAGAGTTTCACTTATCACGTCAAAGTGGAAATCCCCAACAATATCCGTGATTACGCTTCACTGCTCATCACCGATACCCTGGAGGATGTGCTGGAAATCACAGGCGCCTCAGTTCTTCTTGACGGCGGTGACGAACCGGCCTTGCTGTCCTACCTGAGTCTTGCGGGACAGACGGTCAGTCTCTCGTTTGGTGAAAGCTTTGATTTTGGCCTTCTGGCCAAAAAAACCATCACGCTGGTGATTGAGGCGAAAATCCGGGAAGGGGCCGACCTGTCAGCCTATGAGGGTGAAACCATTCCCAACCAGGCAACCTATTGGATCAATGATCAGATCGGCCGGTATTCCAATGTCGTGACGGTGACGCCGCCCTTTGAGCCTCCCCTGATCAAAAAAGATGTCAATGGCAGGAAACATGAGGATCTGGCCGCAAGGGACGAAGTTTTCACCTATCATGTCCGTATTAATATGGCGGATTATGTAGGCCGCTATGAGTCCCTGATCATCCTCGACACCCTGGAGGATGTGCTCGAAAGCAAAGAGGCCGGCGTTATCCTTGACGGGGTTGAGAATCCCGGCCTGACTGCCAGGCTCGCATTCCATGGCCAGACCATCCGGCTTGTCCTCGATAAGACTGACTTCAGTCAGCTTGCCGGCAAGACAATGATCCTCAGGATCAAAGCGAAAATCAGAGCAGGGGCGGATCTCAGTGCCTACCTGGATGAAACAGTTCCCAACGGAGCCCGGATCATCCTGAATGATGAAAGGGTGATCTTGTCCAATACCGTGACCGTTACCCCGCCGCTCGAAAAACCAGGTATTGAAAAGAAAATCAACGGCAAGGATCATGAAGAGCTGGAGGAACGGGATCAAGCCTTTGTCTACCAGGTCACGGTGGATATCCCGGAAAATGTCCGTGGTTACGAATCCCTGGTTATCACCGATAGCCTGGAGGATGCGCTGGGAACCACGGGTGTCCGTGCACTGATTGATGGCGTGGAGATGCCGGCTTTGACCGGCCGGATTACGATCGACGGCCGGCTGATCAGCCTGATTCTGGACAGGAGTGAAGACTTTGCCCTCCTGGCGGGGAAGACATTGACCCTGGAGATCGGGGCCCGGATACAGGAAGACGCGGATCTCAGCGGTTACACCGACGAGAGGATCCCCAACCGGGCGGTACTGACCTTTAACCAGGAGCCGGGAGTTGAGTCCAATGAGGTAACGGTGACGCCGCCGATGGAACTGGTGGGCGGCGATACGGATGAACTGCCCAAGACAGGCTCTTTGGTTGACAGGACCTTGCTCTGGGTCCTCGGCATGTTGCTTATGGCGGCCGGCAGCCTGGTGTTGTTGCGGATCAGGTACGCAACCGTTAAAGAGAAGTAGGAAAGCCCGCCTGTCTTGCCGTCTGAAGGCTTGACAGGGATCGGAGCAGGTGCCGCCCGGGACAATTGTTCCCGGGCGGCTCTTCAATTTCAAGCAGAGAAGATAAGTTCATCAAGGGCGGCATCGGCGAGGCCTGTCCGCTTGATAACCTTGACGGCAGCGCGAGTATTGCGGATCAGCCGGTCCCTATCCTTCCATGGCATGGTTCTTTTAGTCAAAAAGAGGGAAAAAAAGATCTGTGCCATGATCCGGTTAAGCCAGCGGCCATAAGGTTTTTCCCACTTTGCCCATTGGCCGGATGCCACGAAATGCCGGCGCAGCATGCCGGCGGATTCCAGGTAATCATGGACATGGCCGGATGCCACCCGGTGGGTCAGGCTTCCGGGATGCCGCACGTAGTGGTAGCAGGCCTTCTTAAGTACAATTACTTCCCGGCAATGGAGGAGCAGAAGCGGAACAACAAAGGCATCTTCGTAGAGAATGGAGGGGAAGGATATTTGGTGGTCGGTGAAAAGGCTGCGGCGAAAGAGCTTGTTCCACAGGAAGGTGGGGAAAAAAAGCAAGCGGAATGACTGTCTCACGGCCTGCTCGCCGCTCAATCTTTTGCGAAGAACGATGAAAGGGTAGGGAAGCCTCCAACCTCGCGGCAATTCCATGAAAAAATTAACGGCAACCGCGTCAATCTCCTTTGAAGCGAGAGCTGAGACCATGGTATGCACATGATCCCGATTGACGTAATCGTCGGCATCGACAAAACAGACCCACTCTCCTGTGGCCATTGACAGGCCCCGGTTGCGGGCGGCGCTGACCCCCTGGTTTTCCTGGCGGACATAGCGCACCCTCGGATCCCTGCTCACAAATTGGCGGACGATCCTGTCGGATCCGTCCGTCGATCCGTCCGACACGACAATGATTTCAAGGGCAGGATAAGTCTGGCCGGTGACAGAATCCAGGCAGCGCGCGATCCAACGCTCGGCGTTGTAGCAGGGGATAATGATGCTGATCAGCGGTTGGTCCAAGGCGGCCTCTCCTTGATTAATTTCGCCTATTCTCAAATTCATTATAACAGCCATGGAAATGCAATCGCCCGCTCCCGGGCCGCGTGGACCGGACGGGCAAATGTCACGCATCGAGCCAGCGGCAGGAATTGGGGGGTAAACGAATGAAGGTGCCTGCCGGTGATGGGTCAATCCGATACGCAAAAATCGAGTTATAATGGGGCGATAGCCCGGCCCGACAAGCCAGGGTACCGGGCCGGATCAGGATGATGAAACCAAAACACACATTCAATCTGCGCGGCGTCTTTCGCAATCCGCCTGTTTTAATCATTGCGGCGTATCTGGCTGTTCTGCTGCTCGGTACTTCTTTGCTGCTTTTACCTTTCGCGGTACAATCCGGCGTTGCTGCCGATCCTGTCACTGCACTTTTTACGGCGACATCAGCCCTCTGCGTGACCGGTTTGACAACAGTGACAACACTCACTTACTGGTCGTTCTTCGGGCAAGCGGTTATCCTGTTCCTGATTCAGGTCGGCGGACTCGGGATCATGACTGCCGCCGGCGGCCTGGCCATGGTGCTTCGGAGGCGGATCTCCATGCCCAATCGGATTGTGCTGGCAGAAGAAAAAAATGCCCCAAGGCCGGGCGGGATGGCCCGTTTGATCCATTTCGTTCTTGTTGCGACCTTTGCCATCGAATTGACGGGAACCTGTTTGCTTTCCTTCCGTTTCATCCCCATCTTTGGCTGGAAAAACGGTCTCTGGAAAGCAGTCTTTCAGGCGGTTTCCGCTTACTGTAACGCTGGCTTCGACCTTATCGGCGAAGCCTCTTTGATCAGCTGGAATAAAGATGTCCTGGTGCTATTCGCCACCGCTCTGCTCATCATTCTGGGCGGCTTGGGTTTTCCCGTTTACCGCGACATCATGAGGCAAAAACGCTGGCGCCGCTATCGGCTTCATTCCAAGATCACACTTCTGCTGACCGCATTCCTCCTCTTGTCCGGAACGTTCAGTTTCTGGCTGCTGGAACACCGAAATGCCGGCGGGGTGCTCCAAAGCCTGTCAATTCCCCGACAATGGATGAACGCCTTCTTCCAGTCTGTCACCTGCCGTACCGCCGGTTTCTACTCGATTCCGCAAAGCTCGCTGACACAGGCTTCCTGCCTGATAGCGATTGCCCTTATGTTTGTTGGCGGGTCTCCTGTTGGGACCGCAGGTGGTGTTAAAACAACGACTCTATTTACGCTGTTGCACAGTACCCGCAAGGAAATTGGCCGAAGACGGAATGCCTCGGTGTTTGACCGGCGGCTTCCGGCCGGGCTGATGACCCGGGCATCAGCCATTGTGATGATTGCCGCCCTCTGGTGCAGCGCGGGTGCCCTCATTTTGTCAATCGCCGAACCGCAAACCCCTTTTCTTGACTCGTTATTTGAGGTCATTTCCGCTTTTGGTACGGTTGGTCTGTCACGTGACTTGACGCCCTCTCTCGGTTATCTGAGCCAGTCGGTCCTGATCACGACCATGCTTTTTGGAAAAATCGGGCCCCTCACCGTTCTCTATGCACTCAGCGCGAAACCGGTAACGACAACGACTTTCGAGGACGCAGAGGAGTCCATACTGATCGGCTGAATACAGGCAGCACATCAATCGCATCCCCCGGGTGCGCCCCTGCTGATGGAGGAGGATTTTGAATGAAAAAAGTGAAAGATGTCGCCGTCATCGGCTGTGGCCGCTTTGGCTACCATCTGGCGGTTACCTTAAGTCAGATGGGAAGGAACGTCATGGTGGTCGATGATGATGAAGAAATCGTAAATGCCCTGGCTCATCAGGTCACCTACGCAGTTCGCGCTGATGTGACTCAGGAAAATGTGCTGGCGGAAATTGGCATTGGAAACTGTGATGCGGCGGTCATTGCCATAGGCGAGCATTTTGAGGCCGCCATGATGGCGACACTGGCATGCAAGGAAATGGGCATCCCCCGCATCATCGCCAAGGCGCGAAATGAATCAATGGGGCGTGTCCTGCTGAAAATCGGAGCCACCCAGGTCATGATTCCCGAACGTGATCAGGGAATTAAGCTTGCTCACGCGCTCGCGTCCCACAACATGTCAGAACTGATCGGGTTGTCCACGACACACGCCATCCTTGAAATCGGCTGTCCGGGAAGCTGGTCCGGAAAGAGCCTTGAAGAGCTTGACATACGGTCCACCTATCGGGTCACCATTATCGGGATCGGGCGTGCAGGTGAACCGCTCATCTTCCCGC
Source organism: Fastidiosipila sp. (assembly GCA_012511175.1). Taxonomy (NCBI): domain Bacteria; kingdom Bacillati; phylum Bacillota; class Clostridia; order Eubacteriales; family Oscillospiraceae; genus Fastidiosipila; species Fastidiosipila sp. The sequence goes on from JAAZGO010000010.1 coordinate 100,531, forward strand.
ACGCGGAAGATGTCTTCAGAGAAGGCGACCGCATCTTCGCGCTTGGCAGCAATGAAGACCTGGCGAGAATGGAAACGATTGTCGAGGATGAGTGAACCCCAGGTGTTTTTTTTCACCTGACGGCACCCCGGCCCGACAGTGCTGGAATCATCCTGAACGGACGGTGGAAGAAACGAATGACCTGCCTGCGTGGTAGAATGACATCGTGCGCCACAAGCTACTTAGTCGAAGACTGAAAGAAGACATGCCGATGATGACGGCACACGACCGATCCGGATCAAAAGTGAATATCGGTCACGCCTGCACTTTGTACGCGGCACGCCGCAGGCGGATCTTTCAGCGTTCCCTGACGATCGGCATCCTGATTCTGACCCTTGTTGCCTCCGTGCTGATCTATCTTTACTGGGGTGAGGCAGCCATTGATTTTTTCTCCGACCCCATCAAGGTTCGCGCCATGGTTTCAAGGCATCCTGTTTCCAGCCGATTGGTTTTCTTTTTGGCCAACTTCATGCAGGTTGTGATCGCCATCATCCCGGGAGAACCCTTTGAATTGGCGGCAGGCTATGCTTTTGGCGTCGTTGAGGGGACACTGATTTGCATGGCCGCCATCTATGCAGCCAGTATCCTGATTTTCCTTCTGGTCAAGCGTTTTGGGCGGCCGGTGATCGAATTGTTTTTTGAGCCGGAAAAGATCGACCAGGTCCGCTTGTTCCGAAGACCGGGCCAACTCAATATTTTGCTTTACATTCTTCTTTTCCTGCCGGGAACCCCCAAGGACATATTGACCTACCTGGCAGGGCTGACACCGATAAGGCTGTCAAGCTGGCTGATCATTATTTCCGCCAGGCTCCTCTCCGTCGTCACATCGACTGTGAGCGGCGGCCTGCTCGGCTCTCAAAATTACATCTATGCGGTTCTTGTTTTCCTTGTCACGGGATTGGTCGCGCTTGCGGGTATTCTCATGTACAACAGGCTCAACAGGCGTGCGCAGGAGGAAGAAATGACCGGGTGAGGGAATGGGCTTCAGAATCCCCGGGGATATGTAACAAATGCGCCTTAATTATTTGCATCGCCAGAGGCTGCTCTTTACTACAATATTATGTGCTATACTTTCTGAGGTTTGGGTTTTTGCGAAGATCCCGAGTCCCAATTATCATCAATCATCACTAAGCAAGGAGAGAAACAATGATCGATCTCACGATCCATAAGGACGCGCTCGAAAACGCGGTAAAACGCGCGCGCGAGAACAAAATTATCATCCCCACCTTCGCGCAGCTGCGCGATCCCGTTAAAAATGTACCCGACAAAATTAAAAAAGCGCTTCACCAGGTCGGGACCGATGAAGTCGATCCCCTCAACTTGTTCCGCATTACCTGGAAAAATGAACCCAGGCGCGACGGCGGTGAATACGGAGGGGTCAACTACATCGAAATCCCCCGCGAACTCACGCGTGTCAAGGCCCGGGTCTTTACCATGGTCGGCAAGTGGTTCCCGACCGGCTGCCACAAAGTCGGTGCTTCATACGGCTGCCTGGTCCCCCGTCTTGTGACGGGTCAGTTCGACCCTTACCATAACTGGGCTGTCTGGCCGTCAACCGGCAACTACTGCCGCGGCGGCGCTTTTAACTCCAAACTTCTGGGCTGCAAGTCAATCGCGATCCTTCCGGTCGAGATGAGTGTTGAGCGTTTCAACTGGCTTCAAAATATCGCTGACGAAGTGATCGGAACTCCCGGCTGTGAAAGTGACGTTTACGAAATCTTTGAAAAAGTCAAGGAAATCCGGCGGACCCGCCACGATGCCGTCATCTTCAACCAGTTTGAGGAGATGGGCAATGTTCTTTGGCACTACCACGTAACGGGCCCGGCCCTCGAAGAAGTCTACGAAGAAGTCAAAACTGAAAACTCACGCCTTTTCGGGGTTTTCTTTACCAGCGGCAGCGCAGGCACCATGAGCGCAGGCGACTATCTGAAGGACCATTATCCGCGCATCAAAGTGGCCGTGGGCGAGGCGTTGCAGTGCCCCACCATCCTCAACAATGGTTTCGGCCGTCACCGCATCGAGGGAATCGGCGACAAGCACATCCCCTTTGTCCACAACATAAAAAATACTGATCTGGTCGCTGCCATTGACGACAATAATTCGCAGAATCTGCTCCGCCTCTTCAACGAGGAAGTCGGGCACGAATACCTCAGGAAACAATCCGGACTGACGGACGAATTTTTGAAGCAGCTGCCCCTGCTGGGCATCAGCGGGATCGCCAACATTCTCGGCGCCATCAAGATGGCCAAGTACTATGAACTCACGGAGAATGACGTTCTGCTCACGGTGGCGACCGACTCGGCCGAGATGTACCAGTCCCGCCTGGTCGAGCTCGAAGAGGCGGAGGGACCTTACACCGAGGAATTGGCAGCGCGCGATTACTGGCACAACCTCATGTCCATGAAAACAGATAACATGGAGGAATTCACTTACATCACCCGCAAGCGCGTCCACAATCTCAAGTACTACACCTGGGTCGAGCAGCAGGGCCGCACCTTGGAAGAACTGAACGCGCAGTGGTATGACGAACATTACTGGGACGATCTCCATAAGCAGGCCGATGAAATCGACCGGCTGACCATGGAGTTCAACGAACGCACCGGCGTGCTCGCCAACATGTGATCCAGCAAGCCTGATTTGGGAGGAATGAATCAGAAAATGAAAATCAATGAACTGATCAAAGAGCTGGAAGGCTACGACTACAAGGGATTGTACCAGGATGATTTCTTTTTGACCTGGGATAAATCCCAGGATGAGATTATGGCTCTCTTCACGGTCGCCGACGCCCTGCGTGAGCTCCGTGAGAACAATAGAAGCGCCCGGATTTTTGACTCGGGCCTGGGCATCTCCCTCTTCCGCGACCAGTCGACGAGGACCAGGTTCTCTTTCGCCTCGGCCTGCAATTTCCTGGGCCTGCAAGTCCAGGACTTCGACGAGGGTAAATCACAGATCGCGCACGGTGAGACTGTCAAAGAGACAGCCAATATGATTTCTTTTATGGCGGACGTCATTGGCATCCGCGATGACATGTACATTGGCAAAGGCCATACCTACATGAAGAGCGTTTCGGAATATGTCAGGGAAGGCTATGAGGATGGCGTGCTGGAGCAGCGGCCGACCCTGGTCAACCTGCAATGTGACATTGACCACCCGACCCAGTCCATGGCCGATGCCCTCCACATCATCCACGAATTCGGCGGTGTCGAAAATCTGAGAGGTAAAAAGCTTGCCATGACCTGGGCCTATTCGCCTTCCTATGGCAAACCCCTGTCGGTTCCCCAGGGAATCGTCGGCCTTATGACCCGCTTTGGCATGGAGGTGGTGCTGGCGCATCCGGAAGGCTATGACATCATGGACGATATTGAAGATGTTGCCAGACGAAATGAAGAACTTTACGGCGGCAAGTTCACACGTGCCGCATCCATGGAGGAAGCCTTCAAAGATGCCGATATTGTCTATCCGAAAAGCTGGGCACCTTTCAAGGCCATGGAAATCCGCACCGACCTTTACGCCAAGGGCGATCAGGCGGGGATCAAGGCCCTGGAACAGGAGCTGCTGGCCCAAAACGCGCAGCACAAGGACTGGGCCTGCACAGAAGACATGATGAAGCTGACCCGCGGTGGCAAGGCACTTTACATGCACTGCCTGCCGGCGGATATTTCCGGGGTCTCATGCGAGGAAGGCGAAGTGGACGCTTCCGTCTTCGACCGCTACCGGATTCCCCTCTACAAAGAGGCCAGCTACAAGCCTTACATCATCGCGGCCATGATTTTCCTCCAGAAGATCAGGCACCCCGGCGCGAAGCTCGAAGAACTCTGGAACAGTGCCTCCCCCCGCTGGGCCGACAAGGGTTGAAACAATTGTTTAATGACTGCCCCGGGAATGACAAAGAAGCCGGGGCAGTCGTCAATCAAGTCAAATTACTGAAATAAGGAGAATACCCAAGATGGCAAAAACTGCAATTGATTACGATCGCATACGTCAAGTAGCTGAGAGCTACAAAGAAGATATGGTTAAATTCCTTCGCGACCTGATCAGGATCCCCGGTGAGAGCTGCGGAGAAGAAGGCGTGGCGCGCCGGATTAAAGAAGAGATGGAAAAACTGGGCTATGACAAAGTCGAGTTTGACCAGCTTGGCAACGTACTCGGCTGGATGGGGACGGGCGACCGCATCATTGCCTACGACGGCCACATTGACACGGTTGGCATCGGTGAGATTACCAACTGGAAATTTGATCCCTACGAGGGCTATGAGAATGAGACCGAGGTCGGTGGACGCGGTGCTTCAGATCAGCTGGGCGGTGTGGTGTCCTCTGTGTATGGTGTCCGCATGGCCAAGGACCTGGGCCTGATCGATGATGACGTGACGCTGCTGGTCACCGGCACCGTCCAGGAGGAAGATTGCGACGGCATGTGCTGGCTCCACCTGATCGAAAACGAAAAGATTAAACCCGAGTTTGTCGTTTCGACCGAGCCGACCGACATGCATGTCTACCGGGGCCACCGCGGGCGGATGGAAATCCGTGTCGAAGTCAAGGGTATTTCCTGTCACGGCTCTGCGCCGGAGCGCGGTGAAAATGCCATTTACAAGATGGCCGATATCCTGAAGGAAATCGAAGAACTGAACAACCATCTGAAGGATGACCCCTTCCTGGGCAAGGGAACGGTCACCACCTCTCAGATTTTCTACACCTCGCCTTCCCGCTGTGCGGTTGCGGACAGCTGCGCCATCTCGCTGGACCGCCGCCTGACCTGGGGAGAGACCTGGGAATCGGCAATCGCTGAGATTGAAGCCCTGCCCTCGGTCAAAAAGCACGGCGCTGTCGTCACCATGTACAAGTATGACCGCCCGTCCTGGACCGGTTTTGTTTACGAGCAGGAATGCTTCTTCCCCACCTGGGTCATTCCCGGGGACGCCCCCCAGACCCGGGCGCTTGTGGATGCCTACACCGAACTCTACGGTGCTCCCAAAGTCGACAAGTGGACTTTCTCAACCAACGGCGTGGCCATCATGGGCCGGCATGGCATACCCTGCATCGGCTTGGGCCCCGGCAAGGAAGCCCAGGCACACGCACCCAACGAAATCACCTGGAAAGAGGATCTGGTCCGCTGCGCGGCCATCTACAGCGTCATGCCCAAGCTGTACGTGGACATCACCAAAGAAGCCTGAGGCAGATTGCCTTTCGAAACCCGGAGCCGGGACTTCCGCAGTGAAGTCCCGGCTTCTTCATCCGGATAGGGTGGGGCAAAACTGGTAAACTAAAGACCAGCCGCTTTGTCTCCGGAACAGGCAGCTGTACAAAAAATTCCAACCAGGGAGGGGTGGCCAATCATGAGCGACATAATGAGACCCATCAGTTTTGCCAATCTAATCGAGTGGAGCCTCAGCGAATACAAAAAACAGGGAAGGGTTTTCGGACTTGACAAGAGCAAGTTCTATGAAAACCGGTCGGGGAACCGTTTTGTCACCCCCTTTGGTGACCGGATCGCGTCCGCGATCGGGCCGGCCGCAGGCCCCCATTCACAGCTGGCCCAAAATATCATTGTTTCCTACTTGGCAGGCGCGCGCTTCATTGAATTGAAAACGGTTCAAAAAATGGACGGTGAAGAGATCCGTCAAGCGGTGGCCAAGCCCTGCATCAATGCAGAGGACGAGTGCTACAACTGCGAATGGTCAACGGAACTGACCGTTGAGCAGGCCTTTGACGAATACGTCAAGGCCTGGATTGCCATCAAGGTGCTGGCACTTGAATTCGGCCTGTCCGACGGTAATGATTTTGCTTTCAACATGAGTGTGGGCTACGACCTGGAGGGCATCAAACTTCCAAAAATGGATGCTTTTATCGAGGGCTTGAAAGACGCCTCACAGATTCCTCTTTTCCGGGAATCCATCGGCTACCTGAAAGACCACCCGGGTCTGTTTGAGAGAGTGGTTGAAAAAGATCTCGATGCAATTTCCCCGCATATCTGCCGCCAGGCAACCCTGTCAACCCTCCACGGCTGTCCGCCGGATGAGATTGAACGGATTGCCCATTACCTGCTGACCGAAAAAAAGGTTCACACCTTTGTCAAGTGCAATCCCACCATGCTGGGTTATGAATTTGTGCGCCGGACCTTGGATGACCTCGGCTACGACTATATTGCCTTTCCAGATAAACACTTCCTGGCCGATCTGCAGTATCCCGACGCGGTGGGGATTTTCACCCGCATGCTGGCTGTGGCTGAAGAAGAAAAGCTGGCTTTCGGCGTCAAGCTCTCCAATACCTGCCCGGTCGATGTGGCGCGCGGCGAGGTGCCGTCTGAGGAAATGTATATGTCGGGCCGGGCCCTCATGCCTTTGACCATCAATCTGGCCCTCAAACTGTCGCGCGCCTTTGAAGGCAGACTGCCGGTCTCCTTCGCGGGCGGCGCCGATGCCTTCAATCTGCAGGACCTGCTGGAGGTGGGGATCGGCCCCGTCACCGTCGCGACGACACTCCTAAAACCAGGCGGTTACATGCGCTTGGGCCAGATGGCCCGTCAAACGGAAAATCTGCTGGGCCCGGGCGGCAGGATTGACCTGTTCAAGCTGGAGAAACTGGCGGCGAAAATGGTGGCCGACCCCCGCATGCAAAAACGCTGGCGGGAAAAAGTTGCCTCCAGAAAAACGGCATCTGAACTGCCGCTCTATGATTGCTACAAGGCGCCCTGCAAGGACGGCGGCTGCCCGATCGGACAGCAGATTCCCGAGTACAATACCCTGGTTGCCAGGGGCGAATACGATCAGGCCATGCAGGTTATCGCCATTGACAATGCCTGCCCGACCATTACGGGAGTTCTGTGTGCCCAGCCCTGCAGGGAAAAATGTACCCGGCTGGATTACGATGTCTCCCTTCACATGAGAGAAATCAAACTGGAGGCGGCGGATGAGGCCCAGGACGCTTACATCGAAAAAATGACCGTCAACCCTTTGAGAACCGGCAGTAAAGCCTGTGTGATCGGGGCGGGTCCCGGCGGCATGGCCGCAGCTTATTATCTGAGGCGAAACGGAATCGAAACCCATGTCTACGAAAAGCGGGCCGCCTCCCACGGTATTGTCCGCTATGCCATTCCCTCCTTCCGGATCAGCGAAGAGGAAATTGACCGCGACTTCCGTCTGGTTGAAGCAACGGGCGTCACTTTCCATTTCGGCGCCAGCCCGGATTTCGATCTGCATCAACTGAAAAAAAGCTATGACTATGTCATTGTCGCGACTGGGGCCTGGGCCGAAGGCCGTCCGCCCGTCAAAGAAGGCGGAGAGCTGGTGCTGGATGCCCTGGACTTTTTGACCGCTGTCAAGGAAAAAGGGCCCCGCAGCCTGGGCAGACGGATTGCAGTCATCGGGGCGGGCGATGTCGCCATGGATACGGCACGGCTCGCCAAACGGATGCCGGGGGATCCGGAGGTGATCATCGTCTACCGCCGGACGGAAATGTCCGCGCCCGCCAGTCAAGACGAATTCGATGAGGCCATGAAAGAGGGCGTCGGCTGGCTGGAACTCCTGGCTCCAGTCAGCTATGACGGGAAAAATCTGGTCTGTGAAAGACAAAAATTGGGTGCCTTCGACGAATCGGGCCGCCGTTCCTCGATCGGCACAGGTGAATTTGAAACCCTGGAGTTTGATACGGTGATCGGGGCTACCGGCGCCCGCGTCGACAAGGGTCTTTTTGAAAAATTGGGCGTGGCCACGGACCGTGACGGCAACCCCCGGTTGTCGGAATACATGGAATCCTCCATCGATGGCGTCTACCTGGCCGGTGACTGCCGCCGGGGACCCTCGACCGTTGTGGCTGCGATGGGAGACGCCAAAAAAGCGGCTCTCCACATTCTGGCCAGGGAAGGTCTGGATCACGACTTCATCCATGTCCCGGTTCCTGTTGACGAGGCAGTCATTCTCGAGCGCCGCGGGGAACTTGCGTCGGCACGATTGCCTTCCGAAGAAGGCCTCCGCTGCCTGATCTGCGACCAGGTCTGCCGTATCTGTACGGAAGTTTGCCCCAACCGGGCCAATGTGGCCATACCGGTTGCCGGTTTTGTCAACGCGGAACAGATCGTCCATATTGACGGCATGTGCAACGAATGCGGCAATTGCGCCACCTTCTGCCCCCATGCCGGCAAACCTTACAAGGATAAGTTAACAGTTTTCTGGAACGGGGCGGATTTTGCCGATTCAGACAATACGGGCTTCCTGCAGCTTGAACAAGGCCTGTATCGGATCCGTGACGACCGGGGCCGTGTTTATGATGTGGGGCAGGATGAACTGGCGGCCAAGGCAGGTGACCGGATGGCAGCGGTTGTAACGGCTGTTGCCAACAAATTTCCCTGGTTATTGAAGAATGAACAGGATTGCAGGCAGCCCTGAACTGCCGGCAGACAGGAGGGAGCAAAATGATTATCGGTAATGGAAGACTGGTGACCAATGACCCGGATCACCCCTATTTTGAAAAAGGCGCCGTGCGTGTAGCCGGTGAGCTTATCGACGCGGTCGGCAACTTTGACGACCTGAAAGAACAATACCCCGATGACGAGGTGCTGGACGCGGAGGGACGCGTCATTATGCCGGGCATGATCAACGCCCACACACACATTTACAGTTCCTACGCCCGGGGAATGGGCGTGTCCAAGCCGACACGGAACTTTCCTGAGATTCTGAAAAACCTCTGGTGGGCGCTGGACCGCAGCCTGACCATGGAAGACAATGAACTGTCTGCCTATACGACCTACATTGACAGTATTCGCAACGGTGTGACGACCCTCTTTGATCATCACGCCAGCCCCCATGCCGTGGAGGGTTCACTTTTCACCTTGGCTGAAGCGGCAAAGACCATTGGCATCCGCGGCTCTTTTTCCATGGAACTTTCCGACCGCGACGGCGTCAAAGTAGCCGAACAGGAAATCAAGGAAAATGTCGATTTCATCAAAGCCATGAACACGGACGAACAGGATATGGTCAAAGGCATGTTCGGCATGCATGCCTCCTTCACGATTTCAGACAAGACCATGGAAAAGGTCAGGACCGCCATGGAAGGCATTGATGCAGGATACCACATCCATGTCGGTGAGGGCCGGGAGGACCAGTATGACAGCCTGAAGAAGTACGATATGCGAGTGACGGAGCGGCTGTTGGGCTGGGGTCTGCTGGGCCCCAGGTCAATCGCGGTTCACGCCGTTAATGTCAACGGACGTGAACTCGATATCCTGGCGGAAACAGATACGACGGTTGTCCACAATCCCATGTCCAACATGGGCAATGCGGTCGGGGCCACTCCGGTTCTCGGCATGCTGCGCCGCGGGATCCGCCTGGGTTTGGGCACAGATGCCTACACCCACGATATGTTTGAGTCCATCAAGGTCTCAAAGATCCTGCAGTCGCACCGTCTGTCCGATCCGACGGTCGGTTTTGCCCAGGCCCTGAAACTGCAATATGAAGGCAACCCGGCCATCGCTGCCCTCCACTTCAGGCGGCCACTCGGTGTTTTAAAGGAAGGGGCTTATGCCGATCTGATTACACTCGACTATTATCCCTTCACACCTTTCGGCGCTGACAACTGGAAAGGCCACCTGCTCTTTGGCGGCTACGGCCGTATGACCCGCGACGTGATGATCAACGGCAGGATTGTCATGAGAAACCGCGAAATCCTGACGGTCGACGAAGAGAAGATCTTCGCCCATGCGGCAGAACGGGCCGCGGCTATCTGGCCCAAGCTGTAGAAAACCGGGGCACCCCGGATCCACGGGGTGCCTGATCAATCCAAGAGGATAAGAATGGAAGAATCTGTATTGCTCAAGGACGGCTTTATTGTCCTTCCCGACGAGACCCTGCGGGGCAGTATCCGGATCAAAGGCGAATCCATTGAGGCAATCGGTGACTTGACCCCGGAAGATCAGGAAGAGGTCCTCGACTGCCGCGGTCTTTATCTGCTGCCGGGCGGCATCGAGACCCATACACACCTCCAGCTGGAATCCATGGGTACCGTGACCGCTGATGATTTTGCCAGCGGCACCCGGGCAGCCCTGGCCGGGGGAACGACCACAGTCATTGATTTTGCCACCCAGTTTCACGGCGAAACCATGGCAGAGGGCTTAAGGTGCTGGCACCAGAAGGCGGACGGCAAGTGTGCCATCGACTACGGCTTTCATATGGCCCTGACCGAATGGAACCAGGGCCTGAAAGAAGAAATGGAATCGGTCGTCGAGGGGGGTGTCACTTCCTTCAAGATGTATATGGCCTACAAAAACAACATGATGGTCCAGGAAGACCAGATTTATGATGCCCTGGAGGAGGCGCAGCGGTTGGGGGCCACCATCGGTTTTCATTGTGAAAACGGACTGCTGATCGATGTGCTGGTCCGCCGTGAACGTGAACTGGGGCACCTGTCGCCTTATTACCATCAAATCACCCGGCCGCCTGAACTGGAGGAGGAAGCCATTGTCCGGCTGGAGGCAGTCAATCATCTCCTCCATGCCAATCACCACATCGTCCATCTTTCAACCGCCAGGGGCCTCGGCGCCGTCCGGCGGTCCAGGGACCGCGGCATTCATGTTATTGTCGAGACCTGTCCGCAGTACCTGCTTCTGGATTCTTCCCGCTACGGCGGCCCGTCCAATGATGACTTTGAGGCGGCCAAGTTTGTCATGAGCCCGCCGCTGCGTGAGCGCCGGGACCAGGAGGCCCTCTGGAGCGGGTTGGCCTCCGGTGAAATTCAGTTCGTCGGCACCGATCACTGCTCCTTCAACTTCAAAGGCCAAAAAGAGATGGGCAGGGGCGATTTCTCGAAAATTCCCAATGGCGCGCCGGGTATTGAGCTGCGCTATCATCTGCTCTACAGTTTTGGCGTCGCCCGCGGCCGGATGGACATCAACCGTTTTTCCGAGATCACTTCAACCAACGCGGCCAAATATTTCGGTCTGTACCCGCGCAAGGGCATTCTGCAGCCGGGCAGTCATGCCGATATTGTCGTCTTCGACCCCGAGCCGGAATGGACGGTCAGGTCGGAGGATCTTCACGAAAACTGCGACTACACCCCCTACGAAAACTTCCCGCTCAAGGGCAGGGTGCGGGACGTATTCCTGCGGGGCTGCCGCAAAGTTGTTTCTGGTAAGATTGTGAGGGAGGAAGCGGATGGCCGGTACCTCAGAAGGCAGCTGCCCGACATGGACATCCACTGATTCAAAGAGCAAGAGTTATGGTATGAAGGACCAACGAAGGAGGAAGCAAACATGCCTTGGACTTTAACCGTCAACCGGCAAAATTACAGCCTTTCACAAGACAAGCGGCTGATCGATTTCCTGCGGGACGACCTGGGCCTGACGTCTGTCAAGGATGGTTGCAGTGAAGGCACCTGCGGCACCTGTTCGGTCATCGCGGATGGAAAACTTGTCAAATCCTGCATCATGAATGTGTCGCGCTTTGATGGATCCGGCATTACCACAGTCGAAGGATTGTCTCCCCGTGAAAAAGAAGTTTACGTTCACGCCTTTGCCGAGTGCGGTGCGGTCCAGTGCGGTTTTTGCACACCCGGCATGGTCCTGGCTGCCAAGGTTCTCCTCGATAACAACCTCAACCCCAGCCGGGATGAGATTAAAAAGGCCATCACAGGCAATCTCTGCCGCTGCACCGGCTATAAAAAAATCATCGATGCCATTGGGATGGCGGCTGAGTTTTTCCGGGAGGACAAAGCGGTTCCCGCCGCCGATACTGAGATCCGGGTCGGCGACCGGTCCCAGCGCATTGATGTCATGGAGAAAGTTCTGGGGACCGGCAGGTTTCCTGATGATTACCGATTTGACGATATGGTCTACGGACGGGCACTGCGCACACCTTACCCGCGTGCCCGCGTCAACCGGATCGATATTTCGAAGGCATTGGAGCACCCTGACTGCATCACTGTTCTGACCGCGGCCGACGTGCCCAACAACACCATCGGTCACATCGTCCGGGATTGGGATGTCATGATTCCGGAAGGGGGAGTGACGCGCTATATCGGTGACTCGGTTGCCCTGGTCGCCACAGGTAAACGCGAAAGCCTCCAGGAGGTCCTCGATCTGATTGAAGTTGATTACACCGAGCTGGAACCAATTCTGGATCCCTTTGAGGCCATGAAGGAGGATGCCCCGAAAATCCACGAAAAAGGCAACATCCTGTCAAGCGAACGGCTGATTCGCGGAGATGCCCACAAGGCCGTTGCCGAGGCGGCGCATGTGGTGACGGAGACCTACCGTGTTTCCTGGCAGGAACATGCCTTCCTGGAGCCGGAATGCGCCATCGGATGGCCTTCCGAAGACGGCGGAGTCCATCTGATTACCGCCTCCCAATCGATCTATGATGAGCAGCGTGAAGTGTCGGAGATGCTGATGATCGAACCGGAGCGCGTGCATATTCAGTCAGGCCTGGTCGGCGGCGCTTTTGGAGGCCGCGAGGACATGAGCGTGCAGCACCATGCCGCCCTGCTGGCCTGGAAAACGGGACGCCGTGTCAATGTGAGGCTGTCACGCTATGAGAGCACCATCGTCCACACGAAGCGGCACCCCATGACCATGAAGATGACTACCTCCTGTGATGAAAAAGGACGGATCACGGCCCTGATCGCAGAGATTGTCGCCGATACCGGAGCCTATGCCTCACTGGGAGGCCCCGTCACCCAGCGGGCCTGCACCCACGCAGCCGGACCCTACAATTTCCAGAATATCGATATTTCGGGCAAGGCCGTCTACACCAACAATGTTGTATCAGGCGCCTTCCGGGGTTTTGGCGTCACCCAAAGCTGCTACGCCATGGAATGCAACCTGAATCTGCTGGCGGAAAAGTGCGGCATGGATCCCTGGGAATTCCGCTATCTCAATGTGGTCAGGCCGGGAGATGTGCTGCCCAACGGCCAGATTGTGGATCCAAGCTGCGGTATTGCTGAATGCCTGGAAGCGGTCAAGGAAGCCTATCAATCCAGCCCCTATGCGGGCATCGCCTGCAGCTTTAAGAACAGCGGCCTGGGTGTCGGGGTTCCTGACTTCGGTCGCTGCACGCTGTCAGTTGAAAAGGGGAAGGTCCATATCCGCACCTCTGCTGCCTGCTCGGGGCAGGGAGTCGCCCAGGTGGTGACCGCCGTCGTCTGTCAGACACTGGGCTGCGACGTGACCGACACAGTTTTCGAACTGCCCAACACGGACCGTACCCCGGACGCCGGAACCAGCACGGCCTCCCGCCAGACTCTTTTTACCGGGGAAGCAACCCGGCAGGCGGCCCAGGACTTGAAAAGAGCGCTTGACGCGGTCGGGGGCGATCTGTCCAAGATGGAAGGCATGGAATTCTTCGGTGAGTTCGGCCCTCCCACGGATCCGCTGGGCTCACCCAAGGAGCACCCGATCAGCCACATTGGCTACAGCTACGGCTGCGAAGTGGCCATACCGGATGAAAAAGGTGAAATTCAGAAGATGGTAGGAGCCTACGATGTCGGAACACCGGTCAATATCACCGCCGTGGAGGGACAGATCGAAGGCGGCTGTGTCATGGGACTGGGATATGCCCTGACCGAGGATTTCGTCAACCCGGGCGGTATTCCCAAGTTCAAGCTGGGCACCTACGGTCTTTTCCGGGCCAACCGGATTCCTGAAATCGAGACGTATGTGGTCAAGGGACCGGGATACGTTGATGTCGCCTACGGTGCCCGCGGAATCGGTGAGCTGGCCTGCATCCCCATCGCACCGTCAGTCGCCCATGCCTATTTCAGGCTGGACGGCCGGATGAGGACCAGTCTTCCCATGGAGGATACCTTCTACCGGAAGAAGAAGGCATGACCCCGGTCCGCCCCCTGCGCGCCGCCGCGGTTATCGTGGCATCCAAGCCGCTTGACCCGGCTGATGCCGTGGAGGGTTTCGGCGGGGAGAGAGGCCGCATGCTGCCGGCCATGATCCGGGCGGGACAGGTGACCTTTATTGAACGGGTGATCATCCGCTTCCAGCTTGCCGGGGCCGCTCCCATTATTGTTATTACGGGATTTGAAAATGACCGGCTGGAGCGCCATCTGGCCAGGATGAGCGTTGTTTGCCTGAATCAATCCGGCTGGAAAGAATCAACGGTTTTTGACGACGCCATGCTGGGTCTCCGCTATGTGGAAAGAAGCTGCCGGGGATGTGAAAAGGTGCTGCTCACCACTCCTTTGATTCCTTCCGTCAAGGAGGAAACCCTGGCGGCACTGCTGGACTCGACGGAAGCCATCGCTGTTCCCGTTTATGAGGGAATCGAGGGGCTTCCCCTGGCCATCCGGCGCGAACTTATTTCTGAAATTCCGCTAAAAGCGCCAGGCAAAAACCTGGCTGATCTCGCCGGCTGGTCACCGGGACAGCCGGAAAAGATCGAGGTTGGCGACCAGGGGATTCTAACCCGCCTTGACGGTCGGGATGCCATTGCGGACCTGGAGTTTTTGCAGGGTGAAAAACACGGCCTGCCCATGCGCGTCCGGCTGAAGCTGAATCTTGCCAGGGAATCGGTATTTTTCGGCCCGGGCCCCGCGACCCTCCTGCGCCTGATCGATGAGACGGGATCAGTCCGGACCGCCTGCGTTCGCATGAAGCTTTCCTACAGCAAGGGCTGGCAGATCCTGAATCTTCTGGAGGAAGAGCTTGGCGCGGTGGTGGTTGAAAGGAAACCGGGCGGCCAGGAGGGAGGAAGCAGCAAGCTGACGGCTGTAGGCCTTGATCTTTTGCACCGTTACGAACAGCTGACCTCGGAGACGCAGAAGAGCGTCAATCAGCTTTTTGATCAGATCTTTGGGGATTTTCCTCAAAAAAAAGCTTAGGCCGGTTTCCGGATCGATTTTTCTGTCCGATTCATTTGTGACCGCTGTCAAAGGACACGCTTCCGCCATATTTCTGTGAGATAATACCCGCATGTATCGAATCGGCCTCAGGCATTCAGAAAGGAATATGTCATGAAAGAAGAGACCTATCAACCTGACCAGGGTCATTTGACGGGTGTCTCCCCAGCCCCGGCCCAGGTTCCCGAACCGCCTGTTCAGGCTGTTCCGGCCGTGGCGGTTCAACCACCAGCACTGCAGGAGAAACAGAAAAAGGCCCGGATCGGGGTGCCGGGTGTTACCGCCTTCGGCTTCACCCTAAGCATGCTCAGCCTCTTTCTTGTCCCTTTCTATAAGGAAGCATTCACCAACTATTTAACCTATGAAGGCGCCAGGGAACTTTTCCTTCATTATTACTTTTACGCTACCATCGGCCTGGGAAGTGGAAGTGCCCTCTTCGCCCTTCTCGGTTTAATACTGACTCCTGTAGGCATCCACCTTTCCCGGCGCCATAAAAGAGACGGCGCATCGCTTGGCGTTTCAGGAGTTCTCATCGCCATTGTTGCCATCATTCTGATTGCCGCCGTGACCGCTTCACATCTGATGCTCTACGGCATGATCTATCCCCACTAATCCTAGGAGTGTGAAACTGAATGACAAAAATTGAATCGCCCTTGAAGCCGGATCCGGACACAAGCGGTGCAGACCGGAAGCTTCAGATTGTCAGGGGCAAAACCTGGTACGACGTGCCGCCCATCAAGCTGTTGCGGGATCTTGTTTTACGGGGCTATAACCTGTACGGCGACCGCGAAGCGGTTCGATGGCGCGTCAGTCCGCGCGACGTTGCAATTGTTTCCAGGACTTACAGTGAGCTGGCCCGTGATGTGTCAAAAATGCAAAAATGGCTCCGGACCCAGCTGGAGCCCGGCAGCAGGATCGCCCTGATCGGTGACAACAGTTACCTGTGGATGGTGACCTGGCTGGCCGTGGCCTCGGGTTTTGGTGTCATTGTGCCCATTGACCGTCTTTTGAAGCCTGACGAGGTGGAGCCGATTCTCGAGCGCAGCCAGGCCGTCATGTTCGTTTATGACGCTTCCTGGCACCCGTACGTCAGTGCCGTCTCTGACAATCTCCCTGATCTGACCCACCGTGTCGTCATGGATCGGGGCACCGTCTCCCAAGCAACCCGCGACTCCCTGGAAATGGAACAGTCGGCTGACCGCAAGCTCTTTATCCTTGATGATCTGCTCAGCCAAATGCCGGATCCTGAAGGCGAACCTAAACTCATGATGCCTGCTGATGCATCGGATGACGCAGCCATTCTCTTCACTTCGGGGACAAGTGCCAGCTCGAAAGCGGCCATTTTGACCAATCGATCGATTGTGGCCGATCTGCGGGCGCTGCTGGGTTCAGTGTCTTTCCCCGACCCGCTTTATACCCTGTCAATCCTGCCCTTGCATCACGCCTTCGAGAATACCTGCGGTTTTCTGACGGTTTTAGCTTTCGGCGGAACCATCCATGTATTTGACGGCTTACGCTACATCGGCAAAAACCTTGAAGAATTCAGGGTTCACCTGATTGTCGCGGTGCCGGCCATCCTCGATGCCATTCACCGACGTGTGATCAGTGAGGCGGCAAAAACAGGACAGGATAAAAAACTCAAGCTGGGAATGAAGCTGGCTACCGCCCTCTACAAAATGGGGATCGACGTCCGGCGCAGGCTGATGAAAGATGTTCTGAAGAAGCTGGGCGGCCGCCTGCAATATATCATTTGCGGCGCGGCGCCGGTTGAGCTTGAAACCCTGAAGTTTTTCAGGGCAATCGGCATTGAGGTACTGGCCGGTTACGGCCTGACGGAGGCCTCTCCCGTCGTAAGCGGCGGCAACACCCGTGTCAATGAATTCGCGACCGTCGGACAGCCGCTTTCCGGTGTGGAAGTGGCCATTGCCAATGACGGCAAAGGGGAAGGCGAGATCCTGGTCCGGTCCGATATTGTCATGAAGGGCTACCTGGATGATCCCCAGGCGACCGCAGAAGCAATCGACCGGGAGGGATGGCTCCATACGGCTGATATCGGGCGTTTTACGAGAAAGAAGAGTCTTGTGATCACGGGACGAAGCAAGTCCATGATCGTCCTCTCTTCCGGCAAGAAAGTCTTTCCAGAAGAAATCGAAGCCCTTCTTTATCGCCACGGAATGGTCAGGGACGCCCTTGTCTTTGGCCATCAGGGGGCGGGCGGCGACGTGGTGATCACGGCCAAGGTGGTCGTCAACCAGGAGAAAATGCGCGAAGAACTCCAGCGTGACCCGACGGAAGACGAGATGTCCCAGGCCCTTGCGGCCATCATTGCGGAAATCAACCGCGGTTTGCCGTCTTTCAAAGAGATCCGTTCCTATTTTTTCAGCCTTCATGACATGGTCAAGACGACCACCCTCAAGATTCGCCGTGGTGTCGAGCTGGCCGCCATTGATGACTATTTCGCCCGCTCAAAAGCATCCTGGCAGTCCCTGAGAGGAAAAAACATTGACACGATTATGGTCCTCAGACAGCAGGAAGGACTTTCCTGTTAATCGTTAAGTAAACAAGGAGGTCAAATGATGACAAAAGCAGTTTGGCTGGTGAAAGCCCCTGACGATAACCGCGATCCCAACCTGGCAGCTTCATGCGCCGCTTTTCTGGAAGAGATTGCCGGAGCGCTCGGCGAACCGCTGGTCTTTACAGAAGATCAGCATGTGTTCTCGCGACAGTCCGTCCATCTCTTTTTTATCGGATCGGGCGGATCGGAGCAGGTCTTCAAGGCAGTCTATGAAAGAGTGCCCGGCCCCTACATCCTCTTGACGACACGCTCCCACAATTCTCTGGCAGCCTCCATGGAGATTCTCTCCTATCTGAACGAACAGGGCCAGAGGGGCGAAATACTTCACGGAAGCCCACAGGAAATGGCTGCCCGGCTGCGCACCCTGATCCGGGTCGCGGAAACACGCGACAGGCTCCGCGGTATGAGGCTGGGCGTGACGGGTGAATCCGACTGGCTGATCAGCCGCCCGGTTGACGCAGATCTTTTGCGTGAACGTTCCGGCATGGAGCTCATTCATATACCCATGCCGGAGGTGACGGAAGAGATCGCCAAGGAAACCTACGAGGACAATGAATGGACACTCCAGCTCAAAGCCAGGGGATATGACAGCGGGGAGATGGAGCGGGCACTTCAAGTCTACGGCGCCTGCAGGCGGCTGGTTGACAAGTATATGCTGGACGGTTTTACCCTGCGGTGTTTTGATCTTCTGGAACCTTTTTGCATTACCGGCTGTCTGGCACTTGGCATTCTGAATGCGGAGGGAATCTGGGCAGCCTGTGAGGGAGACAGCCGCTCACTTGTCTCCATGGCGGTCATCGGGGAGCTGACCGGCCAGCCGGTTTTTATGGCCAACCCGTCGCGCCTCTACCCGGCAGAAAATAAAATTGTCTTCGCGCATTGCATTCTGCCGCTCAACATGTCCAAAGACTATGGCTTGACCACTCACTTTGAAAGTGGTTTGGGGATTTCCGTAAGTGCTGATTTTGATCCCCAGGCCTGCACCGTATTCAAATGCCGGGACGATTTTGATACCTATTACGCAGCGGATGCCCGCCTTCTTGAAAGCATGCATGAGGGAAATCTTTGCCGCACGCAGATGAAGCTTGAGATTCCCTCCGGACTGGACTATTTTACCAGCCGCCCCATTGCCAATCACCATATGATTGTTCTCGGCCATCATCAGGATCTGGTTGATGAGTTCTTCCATTCCTATCGTTAGCCGGGTTTAGCTGATTACCGGGCTGGAAACGGCGTCCCCGCAGGACGCCGTTTCTTTGATGGCGGGTATGTTATGATGGGCTTGCCAAACGCCCGGCCGATGGTTCGCCGGGATGGAAATCTTGTGTTAATCCAAGGGGGTATCGCGATGAAAGTATCGGACCGAAGTGCCGCCATGCAGGCGTCACCGATTCGCAAGCTCGTTCCTTACGCCAATGAGGCAAAAAAGCGCGGAACAAAAGTTTACCATTTGAATATCGGGCAACCGGATATCGAGACGCCCCAAATCTTTTTGGAGACGGTCAAAAAAACGGATGTCAAGGTGCTCGCTTATGCGGACTCCAACGGATGGGAGCCGCTTCGTGAAAGCATTTCACGCTATTACAAAAGAATCGGCCTGCCCTATGAGACGGAGGACATCATCATCACAAACGGGGGCAGCGAAGCACTCCAATGGGCCATGTTGATCGCCTGCGACCCAGGCGAAGAGATCCTGGTCCCTGAGCCTTTCTATACCAACTACCGTGGTTTTGCCGCCCCCTACCTGGTCGAGCTGAAACCGATTACGACCTATCCGCAGGATGGTTTCGCCCTGCCGGACCGCCAGACCATCGAAGCGCTCGTTACAGAAAAAACGCGCGCCTTCGTCCTGTCGAATCCGGGCAACCCGGCGGGCGCTGTCTACAGCCGGGAAGAGGTTCGGCGCGTCGCGGACATCGCGCGCGACCGCAATCTGTTTATCATTGCCGATGAAGTCTACCGCGAGTTTTGCTACGACGGAAAAACAGCGACAAGCTTCGGCTCAATGACGGATGTTCTTGACCGCGTCATTCTGGTTGACAGCGTTTCCAAGCGCTTCTCGGCCTGCGGCGCGCGCATCGGCTCACTGACAAGCAAGAACAGGGATGTCATGACAGCGGCACTGAAGCTTGGTCAGGCCCGCCTGTGCGTGCCAACCCTTGAAATGATCGGTGCCAAAGCCCTCTTCGACCTTGACCCGGATTACTTCATCCCCATTCGCGAGGAATATGAAAAGAGAAGAAACCTCATGATCCACGCACTCCAGAAGATGGAGGGGGTGCTCTGCGAAACACCGGGCGGGGCTTTCTACGCGACAGCCAAATTGCCGGTTGAAAATGCAGAGGACTTCGCTGTCTGGCTTTTAACTGACTTTGAACATGAAGGCAAGACCGTCATGCTGGCACCTGTTGAAAATTTCTATCAGACGCCTGGCATGGGACGCGACGAGGTCCGCCTCGCCTACGTGCTCAAGGCAGATGACATCGAAGACGCCATGCGCATCCTGGAGATCGCGCTCGAACAATACCCGGGGCGAAAAAGCAAGGGATAAAAGATTCGACCAAACCATCGCCGGGCGCCGCAGGACGCCCGGCGGTATCCCAACCGGGAAGCGCCAAATTGGCGCTTTGTTATTTGTGCATACCGCCTTATAATTGAGGCGCTCCATCTGTGTATGTATGAAGAATAGAGGCAGTATGGCGGAACCCAGCGGGCATGTTCTTTGCTCAGCCGACGGGCTGATCCGATTGAAGGATCGGTTGAACAGGATTGACAAGTTGCGTGGCTGGAGTATCGGCGATTGTCATGCCCGGCAGGTGGAGCGGGACTGCGTTATCTACGAAGCCTTCGACAGGGAGGACCGCCCTCACTGGCTGCTGGCGGGTCCTTGGCGCGAGTGGCAACGTGTCGCCGATTTATGGGATCATCTTTGCTGGGTAGGCGAAATCGTAGAAAATTCATCCCATATCTTCCGTTTTATGGGAAATATGGTTCCCGAAATTGTTTGGGAAGGTGTCGAAGAGGGATACGTCGGCTATTCGGAGAAAAGAGAGGCCGCCTCTTTTTTTCAAACCATCACCCTTGCCAATCCGCCCCGCTTCGAAAATCTGGTCCAGTTAACCGGCTTTTTGCGCCTGCTTCAAACAGGCGAAAATTCTTTTGGAACGGAAGGAAGCGGCCTGATCCTTGCCGGTGCGGAGTCCCGGGCCATGGACCTTGTGGAGAGTCTTTCGGCGAGAATACCCCAAAAACCTGTATTCAGGAACTGGCAATCATTTTATCTGCAGAACGCCCGGAGCATCTCACGATCGGCAAATTTCCGCCTGGCGCTCTCCTTCGGTTCTTATGCCACCCGATGCTTCACCTGTACCGATCGCGGGGCATTGCGGGTTGATTTGCCCTTTTTCCTCTGTGAAAAGATTGCTGATACGGATTTATGCCGGATCCTGCTTGAAATGCCGGACGCCAGCGTCCAGGATCGCCAGTACCTGGTCGACCTTTACTTCAATATGGCCATTCCATCCCATTTCTTTACGCTTCTGACGCATCACGCCATGACCTCAATTCTTCAGGATCTGATGAAATCAACGAAAGGCTCCACGGGTGAACTCCGCAATTTGAATCGCTTCGCCTCCTTGTCGCGTCAGCACGATCTCTTTCGGACTCCCGTTCCCTCATGGTATTTGTAACGCACATTGTATTATTAATAACATAATATCCGCTATTATTACCACAAATACAGGTTTTGGCCGAAAAATTTCTGTTTATTGTGCCAGCAAAAGTCAATTGCCACAGGATATCAGCTTTGTGTATTGTTATGTAAAGACACGATTGGGTCGGGGCGCAAAGAAGAGTAAAGAAGGTGAACGCAGTGAATGGGATCCGCTTTTTTAGAAGAAAGAATCATATGACGCAAAGTGAACTGGCGGAAGTGCTCGGCGTCACACAAACCTCCGTCAGCCAATGGGAGGGCGGAAGGAACTACCCTGATATCAAGACAGCCAAGCGGATGGCTGAAATGTTTGGGGCAACGCTTGATCAAATCCTCGGCGCGGAGGAGATGGATGACGCGCTGCTGAGTCCAGTGGCCTCCATCTGGCTGGATGATACATGGAACTCCGAAGACGGCGGGGATCTCTTTCCCCTCGAGCAGAAGGCGCGGCTGCTCGCGATCATGAACCGCCTCTCACCGCTTGCCCGACAGCGAATCCTGGATCGTGCGGAGATCTATTTGGAGATTGAGACGCTCGACGCCCAAAAGGAGCAGGCCTCGGACAATGAATCTTCAGGCACATAAACATTCATTCAGCCCGGATAAATATTGACAGATTTTTGGCGGTGTGCTACGATTACCACAACCTCGATTGGATTACATAGACGGGAATGTGCATCCGGAAACACCGGATTCACCGGAAAGTTGAAAGTAATCAAACAATGGAGTGTCCCGAGGACCGCGCAAGTGCGTGTGCAGTTGCGGTAGCTGAAGCCAGGGGTGCGTAACCCTTTCAATTGAAAAAGCAGGCTGACCGCAACAGAAACGCACCAAATCGTATTCTTGGAGCCGGAATCGTTCATGGGGTCGTCTGACTTTGACCGGCAAAGCGGCCAGGACGGGACAGGAAAGGAGGCGTACTTTGAAAGTACACCTCGGAGGAACGGGCAGTTGATTCCCCGGTCAGATAGGGAATCCTGCCCGTTTCGTGTTGGCACCTTCCGGAACCGTCAACCTCGACAGGCCGGGCTTTGTTTCCTAGACTGTAAGCATGGAAAAGAATGGGAAAAAGAATGGCAGCCCGGAAACTTCCGGCCGCGGTGTCCTGCTGGGTCTTTCCGGCGGCGTTGACAGCGCGGCCGCCGCGATTCTTCTTAAGGGGCAAGGTTGCCATGTCACCGCGGTGACATTGAGAACCTGGCAGGAAGACGGGACGGATGGCCCGAGGGTTGAGCGGGCAGTCAACCTGGCCCGGCTGCTTGAAATTCCGCACAGGGTTGTTGACGCCAGACAGGCCTTTTACGAGCAGGTGGTCCTGCCATTCATGGAAGGCTGGAAGCGCGGCCTGACGCCCAATCCCTGCGTCATGTGCAACCCCGGCTTCAAATTTGCCTTGATGAGTGAACTGGCGGATGAGCTGGGCATTCAATACCTGGCGACCGGCCATTACGCGCGAATTTTCGAGACCGCCCAGGGGATCCGGCTCGGTCGCGCCGGTTGCAGGCGTCACGATCAGAGCTATTTCCTTTACCGGCTCAATTCTTCAATGTTGAGGCGGATTCTTTTCCCCCTTGGGGAGTTGTCCAAAGAGGACGCGCGCCGGCTGGCGGGTGACTTGCAGGGCCCCCTGTCAGAAGTCAGGGACAGCCAGGACATCTGTTTTATCGAAAAAAACCAGCTGAAGGCCTTTCTCCGCCGCCAGGGCATGGAAGAGAAAAGTGGGTTTTTTCTCGATCCGGCGGGAGAAGTGATTGGCGAACACAAGGGCAGCTGGCAGTATACGATCGGTCAGCGCCGTCATCTTGGACAGTCTTTTGGCAGGCGCATGACCGTGCTTGCCGCGGACCACCTGCTAAATACGGTGACGCTTGGCGGAGAAGATGAAGCCTTGATGAAGCAAGTCCATTTGGTTGACCTGGTTCTGGCTGATCCCCGGACAGATTCCTTCCGCGCCGAGGTTCAGCTCCGGTCTCAAGGCAGGCCGCATGGCGCGACAGTTGAGGCAGTACCGGATGCCGGAGAGGCGACCGTCCGCTTTGATATGCCGGTGCGGATCACGGCGCCGGGGCAGTCGGCTGTATTTTACGATGGCGACCTGGTTTTGGGCGGCGGCCTTGTGGCCGGAATGACTCTGGAATAGGCTTCCGCGGGGCCTTTTTGCCTTGAATTTTTTGGCTTTTCAAGGTATAATGCGGTTTGATGGACACATGTGTGCCTTTGACATATTTTCTGGAGGAGTAAACGCAATTGATTGCAAAATCTGAGTTGGCTTCATGCCGAGCTGAACTGGAAGAACGCCTTGGACAACGTATCATGCTTAAGTCAAACGGAGGGCGTCGCCGCACGGTTATACACGAAGGATATCTTGAAAACTGCTCAGCCAACGTTTTTACTGTTTGCTGCCCTGTAAGCCCAACCTACAGCGAACATGTCTGCTTCAGCTACATCGACCTCCTGACCAAGGTGGTCGAGATCGCTTTTGATGATGACAGTCTCGAAAGGCTGCTTCTTCAGACAGAGGACAGCCCCTAAACTGTGATCGCAATTCATCCCTGCCGGTCGATCGAAATTGCCCGGGCCAAGGTTAATCTGTCCTTGACGGTTTTGTTTCGCCGGCAGGACGGCTACCACGAGCTCACCGGCCTGATGGCGACAACCGGTCTTGCTGATCGTCTCCACCTGTCGCTGGAAGGGGCAGTCAAGCCGGGTCACAGCTGGGAGATTACTGTCGATGCCGGAAATCTTCCCGCCGGTGAGGGAAACCTGTGCCACAAGGCAGCCCGTCTGTTTTTTGAGGCGGCCGGTATTGATCCGGCCTCCATCATTTTTGTTTGCCGCCTTGAAAAAAAGATTCCAACGGCCGCCGGTCTTGGCGGCGGAAGCGCTGATGCCGCGGCGGTTTTGCGTTTCCTTTGGAGGAGCTGGTGGCAGGGTTTGGCCCAATCACTCCGCATTGACCCCGGAAGGCTTACCAGGGACAGCCTTGAGCGCATAGCCTTGGCCTGCGGTGCTGATGTACCTTTCTGTCTTCAAGGCGGTATTCGTTTTTGCGAGGGGGTGGG
Source organism: Fastidiosipila sp. (assembly GCA_012511175.1). Classification (NCBI taxonomy): domain Bacteria; kingdom Bacillati; phylum Bacillota; class Clostridia; order Eubacteriales; family Oscillospiraceae; genus Fastidiosipila; species Fastidiosipila sp. Next base: position 124,747 of record JAAZGO010000010.1, read on the forward strand.
TGAGCGGATGTCCCCTTCCATTGCCAGCCCCGCCTATCCACTTTTGCTGGCCCTGCCCCCCCTGGAGATCCGTACTGCCAACGCTTTCAGCCTGCTCGATGAAAGCAGACAGGCCGGAGCCGGTCAAAGGGTGTCTGACCGCCAGCCGGCCGCTCTATCGAAGTGGGTGGAGGTACTCGAGAAGGATGACCGGCCCGCACTGGGAGTGATGGTACAAAACGATTTTCTTGAAATTCATGAGGGCCGCGCAAGCGACATACCGCTGATCATCCGGGATCTGCGCCGGGCGGGCGCATTCGCAGCCTCCATGACCGGAAGCGGTCCCGCCTGTTTCGGGCTCTTCGAGAGTCAGGCGGAAATGAAAAGGGCCCGGGAGATTCTGACCGTGAAACATCCGGCAATCAGCTGGATCATGACGGCACTGTCGCCTTCAACCGAAGACCTGATTCGCTAAAATTGATCGGTGTCGAGCCAGATGGTGAAAGGGCCGTCGTTGGTCAGGCTGACTTTCATCTCAGCGCCGAAGGAACCGGTCCGGACAATGGGAACGTCCCGTTTTGCCAGTTCGACAAAATAGAGGTAAAGTTCCTCACCTCTGCCGGGCGGCGCCGCCCGGGTGAAGCTGGGCCGGTTTCCCTTCCTCGTGTCAGCCATCAGAGTAAACTGCGAAACCACCATGATCTGCCCCTCCACGGCTGCCAGATCGAGATTGGTTTTTCCCTCCTGATCTTTGAAGATCCTCAGTTTGTTGATCTTTTGCCAAAGGCGCGCGCAGCTTTCCTCATCATCCCCGGCTCCGACGCCAAGGAGAATGAGAAAACCCGGCCCGATGGCCGATTCGAAACCGTTATCGCAATGGACGGAGGCCTCGCTTACCCGTTGGATCAGTGCGCGCACGTCTTTTACCTCTTTTCTTTGATCAAATCAGTGCATAAACACCCATTTCATGGTAGCATGCTCCTACATCATTAAGCTGTATTCCGAACAGGAAGATTTCGGGTAGCAGATTTTTTTCACCGTGACGGACAGGATTTCAAGCTTGCGAAGGCAAATATACACAAAAAATTGCAAGGTTATGGGACTGTAACTGCTTGTAAAGGGGCTTAATGCCTGCTATTTTGCAATAAATATTCAGATAGGTTGATTTCTCATAAACAATAAGTTATACTTTTCGAACAGTTAGTATTACGACATCATGACCTAACCAGTACGAAGGGGCGAATGAAGTGTCATCAGAGGATCGCATCAGCAGCGATAAGCTGGAAGAAATTATCGCGCTGGAAGGCATGGTCGATAATGGCAAGCTTAATCTGGCGATTGCCAGCCAGATGGGCATCCCCCTGGTCGACCTGAAAACGCAGCGCCTGGACGATTCCGTTGGCGGGCTGATTCCCGAGTCAATCGCCAGACGCTACACCGTTTTTCCCATCGCCGTCAAAGATAACGACATTACCATCGCTGTTCATGACCCACGGGATATTATGGCCATTGACGATGTCCAGCTGGCGACAGGCAAGCGCGTATCGGTTGTTCTTTCCGAGAAGGCGGACATCATCAATCTGATCAACCGCTTTTACGACTACAGTGATGAGGCCAGCCAGGCCGTTGAGGAGTACTCGGCTGATCTGAAGCAGGACATCAAGGAGTTCACGGAAAGTGAGGACGTCAGCGCCTCCCCTGTGGTGCGCCTTGTCAACACCGTGATTATCCAGGCCAGCAAAATGAGGGCCAGTGATATCCACCTGGAACCCCTTGAGCACGATGTGCGGATCCGTTACCGGATTGACGGCGAGCTGCGCGAGATCATGAAGGTCAACAAGGCCATGTACAATTCCATGGTGATCCGGATCAAGGTGATCGGGGGCATGGATATCTCAGAGCGGAGAAAACCGCAGGACGGCCGCGTGGAGACCACGGTGGACGGCAAAATCCTTGACCTGCGGATCTCCATCCTGCCGACTGTTTTCGGCGAGAAGGTGGTCCTCCGTCTGCTTGACCGCAGCTCGACCCTGATGACCAAGCAAGAACTGGGTTTCAGCCAGACCAATATTGACCGCTTCAACCAGATTATCAGCGCCCCGGAGGGAATTATCCTCTTGACAGGCCCGACGGGGAGCGGCAAGACGACAACGCTTTATGCGGTTCTTGCGGAAATGAACGCAATAACGAAAAACATCATTACCGTGGAAGATCCGGTCGAGTACCGGCTTGACGGAATCAATCAGGTTCAGGTCAATATCCGGGCCGGCCTTACCTTTGCCTCGGGCCTGCGTTCCATTTTGCGGCAGGACCCCGACATTGTCATGGTGGGTGAGATCCGGGATACGGAAACGGCCCAGATCGCCTTCCGGGCCGCCATCACCGGCCACGTGGTCTTATCCACCCTGCACACCAATGACACGGTCAGCTCCCTGACCCGGCTGGTCGATATGGAAGTTCCCGCCTACCTGGTCTCAACGGCGGTCGTGGGCATTGTGGCCCAGCGGCTGGTAAAAAAACTTTGCAATCACTGCAAGCAGCCTTATCAAACCAGTCAGGCCGAGATGTCCCTGCTGGGGATTACGGAGCCTGTGACCATCTACCGCCATAAGGGCTGCAATGAATGCGGCCAGACCGGTTATCAGGGCCGGACGGCCATTCACGAGGTGCTGGTCATGAACCGGCATATCAGGGATATGATCACTCAGAACAAGTCGGTCGACGAGGTCAAGGATGCCGCCATGAAGGATGGCATGCATACCCTTCACCAGTCGTGCGCGGAATTGGTCCTGAACGGCAAAACGACCATTGACCAGCTGATCAGGGTCACCCAGGCAGAGGACGATTAAGGCATGAATCACAGGGAAATGGAAAAGTCAGTCAACGGCCACGCCGGCCCCGTCATCCCCATCCTGGACCGGGCCATTGCCGCGGGCGCCTCGGATATCCACTTGAGGCCGGAGCGTTCCCCCAGAATCCGGGTCAATACCATCTTGAACCCGCTCAAGGATTTTTTCCTGACAAGTGAGGAAATCCTGGATTTTGGCAAATCCTTCCTGACCGACTACAAGCTTGATGAGCTGCGGGACAAGGGCGAGGTGGATGCGTCGCTCGGCTACCGGGACAGGCGTTTCCGGGCCAACCTTTTTGCCCAGAAGGACGGCTACACCCTGGCCCTCCGCATGATCCCCATGGAAATTCCGTCCATGGAGGACCTCAATCTGCCGGAAGTCCTAAAAGATCTCTGCGAGAAAAAACGCGGTCTCATCCTGGTGACGGGACCGACCGGTTCCGGCAAGACAACGACCCTGGCCGCCATGATCAACTACATCAACGCGCGGCGCAAGGAGAATATTGTCACCATCGAGGATCCGATTGAATACCTCTACAAGGAACAGGAGTCCATGATCAGCCAGCGGGAACTGGGCGCCCACACGCGCTCCTTTGCCAACGCCCTGCGGGCATCCCTGAGGCAGGACCCCGACATCATCCTGGTCGGCGAGATGCGCGACCTGGATACGATTTCGGTTGCCCTGACGGCGGCCGAGACGGGGCATGTGGTTCTCTCCACCCTTCATACGGTTGGAGCAGCCAATTCCATGGACCGGATCATTGACGTCTTTCCCGCCCATCAGCAGGCCCAGGTCCGCACCCAGCTGTCCAATGTCATCGAGGCCGTTGTCTCCCAGCAGCTGATGGCGTCCATTTCAGGCAATGAGATGATCCCCGCCATTGAGGTTATGCTGGGAACGCCGGCGGTCCGCAACGTCATCCGGGAGGGCAAGACCCATCAGATTCTTTCCATCCAGGAAGGCAGCGCCGCCCAGAAGATGATCACCATGGACCGCGCCCTGGTCAATCTCTACCGCAGGGGTCTGATCTCCAAGGATACCGCCCTTCAGTACTCGGTCGACCGGACAGCCATCAGCCGGGAAATCGGCATGCAAGTGAGGAACGGCTAAGTGGAAACTCTCTTTACTTACAGAGCGCTGACATCAGAGGGCACTGTTCAAGCAGGTGAGATGACAGCCAAGAGCGAATCCGAGGCCCTGGCCAAGATCCGGGCCCTGGGTCACACGCCCATCAAGGTCGAGGAAAAGGCCCAGACCTCACGCAAGGTGGGCGGTTCCCTGACGCGTCAGAAGGTCAAGCTGGATCACCTGAAAATTTTCTGTAAGCAGCTTGAAACCATGCTGAACGCAGGTTTATCGCTTCACAGCTCCCTCGATATCCTGGCCGAGCAGACGGAAAGCAAACAATTCGCCGAAATAATCAAGGAAGTCAATATCGCCATCCTGAAAGGCTCTTCGCTGTCCGAAGCCATGAAGAAGTACCCCAAAGTCTTCCCTGAGCTCATGGTCAGCCTGACCGCGGCCGGTGAAAAAAGCGGCCGCCTGGATGAAGTCATGGGAAGGCTGGCCGTCCAGTATGAGCGGGAGGCCAAGGTTAAGAACAAGATGCGGAACGCCATGATCTACCCGGCCATCCTGGGTATCATTACCGTCATCGCCATGGCTGTCATCATGATTTTTGTGGTACCGACCTTTGTCGACATCTTTGAAAGCAATAATGTCCCCCTGCCCATGATCACCAAGATCGTCATCGCCATCAGCAGTTTCCTGGCCCAATACTGGTGGCTGCTTTTAACCCTGATCATCCTTGCAACAATTGCCTTGCGGTCGTATTATAAGACCCCGGGAGGACGGCGTTTCTTCGATCAAAGAAAGATGTCCTTCTTTCTAATTAAAAAGTCCATTGTGCGCATCAACGCCGCCCTCTTCACAAGGACTTTGTCAACACTTCTGGCCTCGGGCGTTCCCCTGATCGAATCTTTGGTATCGGCGGGAGCGACTACCTCCAACATGATCATCGTGGATGCCATGGAGGAGATAACATCCGAACTTCGAAAGGGAGGCAGTCTCAGCAAGCTTTTGGAAAAATCCAAACTCTTCCCCTCCATGATGACCAGCATGATTGCTGTGGGAGAGGAATCGGGCGCCCTGGACGACATGTTGTTAAAAACGGCAGATTTCTACGATGAAGAACTGGAGGATGCCATGCAAAGACTGGTGGCCTCCATCGAACCGGTCATGATTGTTGTCATGGGTGCCATCATCGGTTTTTTGGTTGCAGCTGTTATGCTCCCCATCTTCGGGATGAGCAGCACAGTTCAATAATATAACCCCAAATAAACAGGAGGAAAAGAACAATGAAGGGACTTCAAAAGAAAAGAAAGGGTTTCACCCTGGTCGAGTTGGTGGTGGTCATCGTTATCATTGCCATTCTGGCAGCGGTGGCCCTGCTGAGCTTCGGTGACTTCACCAAGACGGCAAGGGATTCGAGAATTAGATCGGAGCATGCGCAACTGGTTAGTGCCGGCAACATGTGGCGGGCAGCCAATGCTCATGATCCTGATGCGGGAGTACCAGACATCTATGATCTTTTGGAATTCATGGATACTCATAAACCAATACTGGGATATGAGTACAATGAAACTACAGACAAATGGGGTGAAAAGGGGGCTGATAGGCCACATACAATCGACGAACACGGTATGCTAAAATCGGTCACTTCAGACGATAATGAAGTGCTTGAGTATTCATTCGAAGCGGTAACACCATAAGAAGAACCAGGAAAGCCATAAGGATGAGATTAGTGGTTAGGCTTGGCAATTTGGGAGAATCCTAGCGACCGTTGCTGAGTTTATGTTACTCTCACAGGCTATCGTCATTTGAGGAAAACGTGTGATCGATCGGAAGGAACACGGAATGAAGATGTACCGTTCCAGACGCAAGGGCATGGTCCTGGCCATGGTCGTTGTCTTAATGGTCGTCATTTCCGTGTTCTTTTTGATCGCCATGAACCTGCTTCAGACCAACACCAAGATCTCCCAGGCCCAATATGAGATCTCCAAGGCTTATTACCTGGCCCGGGCGGGTGCCGAGATGGGCTACGGCGCCCTTCAGGCGGACGGCCATGAGATGTTTTATGCTCAAAAGACTGTAGCAGAAAACTGTGTCAGCCGGAAGATTGACCCACCCAGTACTTACACGACCGATACCCTCGTCTTCGACGGCCACGACGTGGAAGTCAAGATGCGGCTCATCAGGCAGGGAAGTGAACAGATCCTGGAGAACTACTTTATTGAGATTATTTCTTCAGCCACACTTCCGGACGCTTCCAAGACAGTCAGTATTTTGGTCAGCGTCAGCGATATTAATCTCAAATGGATGAGTGGATAAGACCATGAAAACGAATATGAAAAGACGAAGGGGCTTTACCCTGGTCGAACTGATTATCACGATTGTGGTGGTTGGGATCATTCTTTTGACCCTGACCGGTTTTTTAACGAATGGCCTTTCCTACCACGCCTATAACTCCAGAGAATTTTCGGTTCAAACCGATGTCAAGTATGTTGCGACCCACGTGGGTCAGCAGATTAAAAACGCCACCGTCACTTTTATTGTAACTGCCGACGACTATTCAGGCCGGGCCGAGGGGCTTACTCCGGGCTGGAACTACATCGGCCAGAATGAGGCGGGCACTCAGCTGGTCGAGTTTATCTACAACAAGAATACGGGGAAACATGATAAGCGTGTCCTGACCCAGGGTGCCCCCGGCATGAAATATGAAGTTATTTTTGACAAGGACAATGAAACAGACGATAAATTAGTTGCGTTTGATGTCACCGGCTGGCTGGAACAGCGTACATCATCAGCGGGGGGTGACCACCGTTATTCTTTAAACTCACGGGTCAGCGCGGACAGATCCAACATGGTCTTCAGCAGGGCGACACCGACGAAACCGGGAATTGCCCTGGCCCACAGGAGCGATCCCATTCCCAAGGGCCTGCAAATCAATCTGACCATGGTTCTGGACAATTCCGGCAGCATGGCCTGGGATATGTACGGCAATGATGGGAGGGGCGCCGGTACCAGGCGGATTGAAATTCTTAAAGAAGAAACCCATAAATTGATTGACGATTTTGCCTCCATTGGTTTCGTCAATATCGTCCTGTCACCCTTCGGTTCAGAGGCGCGCCATACTTCTCGGAGGCTTTACAACATCGTCAGCGATCGGGAGACCATTGATAACGCGATTGACGCCATGAACGCGGACGGAGGAACCAATGTGGGGGACGGCATGCGGACCGGCTTTCACAAGATGTTTGACTCAAGCGGCCGTGATCCGCTGCTTGAGCAAAAAGACTACGCCATCATCCTGACGGATGGGGCGGCCAATGGCTACACCATCAAGTCTGAATATGCGCCAACCAAGGGTCAAGGCAAAGGTTCAGGTCCGGGTCATGGTCATGGCGGCGGAGGTGGGCAATATCAGGATCCCTATAAAGGGAGAGACTACCCCGAAGACGCCTATCCCATTGGTCCGACCTTGCCTCAAGGCGCTCAAACCGGAGGCGGTTATAACGATGAACCCGATCCGACACGAGCCAAGACTTATATCAGGCTGGTTTATAACCATTTCGGCGACCGGCTTGACAAGGTCTTTGTGATTGGATTTTCTGCCCTCCGTAACGACAAAATCATGGGCAATACCATCGGAACCCTGACAGGCGGCGGGAACCCCGCTTCCAACTACTATGACGCTTCCAGCTCGGATGAACTGCGCGCCATCTACAAATCCATCCGTGATGAGATCACGAGGGAACTTTGGTATGTCATGGGTCCCTAAAAAATTCGTTAAAAGACCGGGTTTTACCTTGCTGGAGGTGACCATCGCCATTGTCTTGATTGCCATGATCCTGGTGATCACCATTATTGCCTTCGCAGGAACGGTTGACAGCTCATTCTGGCTTCGCGACTACAGTCAAAAATCCTTCCTGAATCAACAGGCTATGGAGGAGCGCATCACTGAAGTCAAGCATAACGGAGGTGGCGAAGTTGCCTACGGAACTCTTTTCGGCAAGACGGTGGAAGGCTACCTGGTATCCGAAGTCATGGAAGGGACAGCCAAGCACCTGAAGACTTTTGTGATTCAGGACAGAGCACTGGAACTCCTGCTGCCCAATGTCGACGTTGTCACCAACAAGGGGAAACCTTATCTCTATCTGAATGAAATGACCGGGCCCATGGATTACACCATTTCAGGCCCGACAGACGACCTGTCCCTCTGGTATACCCAATGGTTTGTTGCCGAACCTTATCTGATAGGCTGGAACCTCAACCAAGACAGGATGGTTCAACGGGACTTCAGCATTCCCCAGATGTTCAGTTACGGCGGAGGGGTCACCTCTACAGAAGATCTTTACCCTACCTATCCCAATCATTTCACGGGTACCAAGATTGTCGGCGACCGGCTTACGGTGACCGGGGCCTATCTGGGCCGGCATCTGGTCTACCATGTTCAACCTGTCGGCCACTACGGCATCACCGGTCTGGGGAATCAATCCGACTATATTTATGTCATGGGCGTTCCCGTCCTATCCGGTCTTAAACACCATTTTGACATGAATTTCTTTGGCAAATCTGATGGCAACAATCTGGAATTGGGTGAGATTGTGAATGTCGACAAAGTTCAGGACATGTACAATGGCGGGAGCAATACGCGGCCAGCCAACATCATGATTTCAAATGATGGCTCCGATTCGGTCAAAAGTGTTTCCAAGGAAATCATGGAGCTGGATGACGGTAAACTGGAGCGCAACCAGAAAATTCTCCGCTTGAAAAATGCCCATGTTACTCTTGGCGCCGCCAACAATGTGACCTTATTCATGAATATCTTTTACGAGGAAGATTTGGACGCCCTCCTGTTTTTGCAAAAACAAGGGAAGGGTTCAACAGTCACCCGATGTGAAGTCCGTATTGAGGACGGCAAGGTTCTGATGCGGTTGTTAACAACGGATGGCCTGCAATCGGTTTATGAGTCTGAGCCACTGCTTGAAAACACCATGTACACGGTCAGTTTTGCTGTCACGAGAGATGAGGAGGGTCACTTCCTGCACTTCCTGCGCGTCGATGGGATCGATGCCGGGGAGTTGGAGCACAGCGATATTTCAATGGCTCAAACAGTCAGCAGCATGCAGATGGGCGGAACCGGTGACATCCAGTTAACTGAGGTCCTGGTCTACACAGCTCTGGACGAGCTGAATTTTTCCAGGGTCGAGCGATACATGCTCGATAAGAATCGGGCGGACAACTGATCAGGAGAAGAGCATGGCAAAAGCGTCAAGAAAAAGTACGGAGGTCCTGGCAGTCGAGCTCGGTGAGCGGACCATCAAGGTCCTTCAGGGGCCAAGCCGCCGCAAGAATGTGACGGCCAACCGGGTCCTCATGGTCGATACGCCGGAGGGCAGCGTTGACCAATACGTCATTACCGACTGGGAGAAGCTGAAGACTGCCTTCAAGCATGAGGTTTTTACCCGGACCAAGTCTAAAAAAATCATGTTCGTGATGGATCATCCCGATGTGATTAAAAGGCGCCTGACTCTCAATGTCGTCGATGACTCGGACCTGCCGGGACTTGTGAAATATCGCCTGGGAGAATACCTGGGTTTCGATATGGACGCCTACATTGTCCAGTTTTCAAAGATAGAAGAATCCGAAGACGCGAGGGGGGTTCCGATCCTGGATGTCTTTGTCAGCGCCATCCCCAAACAAATCGTGGAATCGTATGTTGGCTTCTGTGAAGAGCTGTCGGTGGAGCCCTATGTCCTGGATACCAAGACCAATGTCCTGCAAAGCCTGCTCCTCGAGGGCGTGACCGTCAATGAGGAGATTGATCTGGGGGATTACCAGACCGTTTGTTTCATCGAGATGGGCCAGGAACAGGTGGAGGTCAACATCTACGAGAATGGTTATTTCCGCTACAATCATATCGCGACGCAGGGGATCCTCGGCATCTTCGATACCCTGGCGGACCGCTTCCATCTCCAGCCCGATGAGATCGAAGATCTTATCCTGTCCCATTCCCCCGATCAGCTGAGCGAAGATCATCCGGGTGATTCCCGGTTTTCGCCGGCTGACGATTCCATACCGGCCGGAACGGAAGATGTCGCGGCCATCATGCAAAGCTATCAGGTTGAGCTGATCAACTGGATCGATGGCATCCACCGGGTTCTGCTCATGTTCGGCGGCCGCCAGGACCGGATCAACCAGATTCTGGCTTATGGGGACGGCTTTACCTATCCGGGGACAGCCGACATGCTGCGGCACCGCATCCGGTCCGACATCCAGGTGATCGAATCCATCAGCTCGTGGAACGCATCGAAGCGGTCTGACCGGCTGGGCTCCGAACTGTATCGCTTCGTCAACCTGATCGGACTCATATCCAAGTAGGGGGTGGCCATGCACGATTTCAACTATTTCCAGCCCTACCATAAGGGTAAAGGCAAAACCAACTGGCCGCGCCTCCTGGGTTTTATTGTTGTCCTGGTCGTCCTTGGCCTTGTCGCCATCAACGTTTTGAAGATGGTCATCAGCCTGAATGCCCTCAAAGGAGAGGTGGCCAGTCTGGAGGCCCGGCTCAATGACCCGCAGCTGATGGAAATCGCTCAGGAAGTCGGAGCCGCAGAAGCCAAACTGGCCGGGCTGCGTTTTGACGGTTTCACTGTCGGGGCCATGAAGGCGGTCGTCGATTATGACACGGTCTTTGACTACGACAAGCTGGAGACCATCATCGACCGCCTGGTGGACGACAGTTTCCTGGAGAGCCTGAACTACACCGGCCGTCAGCTCAGTCTCAGAGGCTTGGTCGAAAGTGATGCCTTGGCCAGTGTGGCCCAGCTGGTCTACAACCTGCGGGACTCGGAGGAATACAAGGACTTCAATGTCAGTATGATCTCCCGGGCTTCGGCGTCTGACGACGGCACACATGTTTTCCAGATTGAATTCGTACCCGTGGAATACGCGGATGAAACCGGGCGGTAGGTGAAGAGGATGAAAATTTCATTGTCAAAACGTGAGCGGATACTCATTGTTGGAAGCCTTGTCGCCATCATTCTCTTTGTCTACATGCTTCTGATCCTGCCCCGCTTCAAGGCAAAGATTGAAGATCAGGAAGGCAGGCTGTCCGTTTTGCGGTCACAATTGACTTCCAGGGAAAAAGCGGCAGCCCGGCTGTCTGAACTTCAGGAAGAAACCGGGGTTCTGGAGGCCTACCTGGCAGCCAATCTTGAGGATTACTTCGGCACGGGGCTGGGACAGGAAGATGTCCTGCTCCTGGTCCGGGAGCTTGTGAAGGAATCGGGGATTGACGCCTACGAGCTGTCATTGGATGAAGGCGGCACCGGCCGCCTGAAGAGCAGCCTGGAGAACTATTACAAGCAAAAACAGGCAGAGGCGGGACTGGGGCAGACACAGCCGCCTCCTGCTGATGAGGCGGAAGGCCTGGTATCGGGCCTGCCCGGAACGGGAAATGAAAAGACCCAGGAAAAAACGGCCGGCAAAGATACCGGTGAAAAGCCCTCAGGCAGCTCAACGCAAGGCCCCGGCCTGGTCGATGGCTGGACGGCGCCCCCGCTCAAAATGATTTCCGCCTCCATTCGCTTCCGGTCTGAATATCCCGCCATGATGGACTTCATCCGCCTGATCAGCCAGCATGCCAAGCGGATCGGCATCGAAAATTTGACGCTGTCGGGTTCCGGCGAGGGTGTGGAGGGAACCATCCGGATTTTCCTTCCTGCCCTCGAAATGGTGGAAACCTACTACCCGACACCTGTGCCGGACCTTCTGGAGGACAACCTTGAAAACAGGCACAAAAAGGCAGATCCTTTTAATTATCCCGACCGGTATGTCGAACCGGAGGAAACCGAACCTGTACCGGTGGAGACTTCCGAGCCGGAAGAAGAGGATCTTGATTAAAGGCGAAGGGCAATAGCTGATGCCGGTTGCAGTTCGAAAGGGAGGACAGGTATGAACGCGAGGGAGATCCTTAACAAGCCCTTGTATGAATTGAAAAGAAGCATCAAAATCGGGGAAGTTGAGGCCCTGCTGGTTGACTTCAAGGAGCAGCGGGTCAATTTCCTCTTGATAGGCCGGAACGGCCTTGCGCCGGATGAAGGCTTTGAGGTCAACATCCTGCGTTTTGAGGATCTGTCGGGCAAGGGAGATTATGCCCTGATCATTGCAGATCAGGGTCTGGTGCGCAAGATCACCAGCAGGGAACTTTTTGAAATGCTCTTTTCAGAGTCAGTTTCCATCATCGGCCTGGACCTCTACGCAGCTAATCAGCGGATTGGTCAGCTGGTCGATTTTACCTTTGACCCGGACACGGGAGTAATCGAGAGCGTGACCACGCTGGCACACGGAACGGCTGTCTCCATCGAGGTGAGGCATGATCTATCCTACAAGGACGGCCATGTTCACATGGATCCGGCCACGCGCTTGACTTGAAAGAAGGGAAAACGATGCTTATCAACTGCTCTGACATACAGGGACTGCCGGTGGTCGATCTCTCGACCGGCTCCAGGGTCGGCGGAGCAAGAACTTTTTTGGCCGCATGTGATTGTGTGATCAAGGGTTTACTGGTCAGGCGCGATGACGGATCTTCAATCCTGGTTGAGCCGAGCCGCATCCTGGGCCTGGGATCTGCAGCGGCCGTTGTCGATCTGGACGAGAACGCACTCCTTGTTCCGGGCGAGGAAGGCGAAGGCCTGGTTCCCGGCCGCCCTGTCATTTCCATATTGGGCGAGCCTGCCGGCAAACTGGTCAACTGCACAATTGACCTGGAGTCCTTTGAGATCCGTGAGATCATGCTTGTGGCAACGGACGAAAAGACCGAATTTTCAATCGCTCCTGAGCAGGTTCGCACGCTTGGCGATGATTTCATCATTTTGGCCCCCGGCGCATTGGAAGATCCCGCTTCACCGGAGGTTTCTGTCCCTGTTGCAGCTGACACCCCCGAAGCTCCGCCTCATCCGGAGATTGAAGTTGAAATCGCGGCCATGGACTTCGATCCGGTGGCCAGGCCGGCAATTCCGGTTCCTGTGATGAAGCTTTCGCGCGATCTGACGGAGACACCCCGGAAGCCTCTTCTCGGAGCCTTGACCGCTCCGGTTGTTTTGTCCGTGCCTGAAGAACCGGATGCAGACATGGCGGAGCTGGAAATCGACACCGTGGAAGATCCGGCGCAAGAACCCGAATTGCCTGACATTGACCCCCGGCAGGCCAAAATTGACTCCCTGGTCAACAAAAGTCTTGGGCGGACTCTGGCAATTGATATCGGCGGGGAGCAGACGACACTGCAGGCCGGCACCGTAATTACGAGGGAAATGGCGGAAGAGATCGCGTCCGGCGCGCCTCTCCTTTTGGAAACCCTGCCCTTGTTTGTGGAGTAAATGGTCTATCTATTTGCCTTTGTCCTGGGATCTGTTTTAGGAAGCTTTTATGGGGTCCTCATCGACCGTATTCCGGCAGGCATGAGCTTTGTCCGGGGCAGGTCCAAATGTTTGCGCTGCGGGGCTGTCTTGAAGTTCTGGGACTTGATCCCCCTGGTCAGCTTTGTCGTTTGGCGGGGGCGCTGCCGCTACTGCCATGAACGCTATTCCTTTTTTTATCCCCTGCTTGAATTGGTCACCGGCGGCCTTCTTGTCCTGGCACTGGTGCTTTGGGGCATATCTTTTGAGGCGGCCTACTACTTTATCATGTGGTCGCTCATGCTGATCCTGGCTGTCATCGATTTCCGCGAAGGTTATGTCTACGACGTTTTCTGGATCATTATGGCCGGTGTGAGCCTTGCCTTTACGCCTTTGATTCCCGGCAAATCATTTATTGACCTGCTTTGGGGAGGGGTGGCCGGCCTTTCTTTTTATGGCGGCATTTACCTGCTGGCCCGTTTCATTATGCGAAAGGAAGCGCTGGGTCAGGGTGACATCTTTCTCCTCATGGCCATCGGTACTTTTGTCGGCTGGCAATTAACCATTTTCATTGGTTTTTTTGCCTTCTTTGTGGCCGCTGCCTGGCTCCTCATCCGCTATCTGGCAAGCAGAATCCATCGGACGGATTTCAATTCAGTCCTCTACTTTGCCCCCTGCATGGTAATTGCGACATTCCTTACCAATCTTTTCTGGCAGCCGGTCTACCGCTGTCTGATTGATTTTTTAATCGCCGGCATATAAAACGGCGTTGCTTTGGACAAAGTGTTTGATTCCCCATGCATATTTTGGGGTAGTATAAAGCCAAATAATGATTGCGAAATCGGGGAGCGCGCCCTTGGGCGGTTCCCGTCGTTGTCATGCACGGATCAAGCATGCGGGAAGGAGGCAGCATGTGCTGAAAGCATCTGATTTAGCGGGGAAGCCCATGGTCTCCGAAGCCGGGCAGATGGGGTACAGGGTGACGGACCTTATGGTTGACCGCCCGCGCGCCGCGGTCAGCTACCTTGCGGTCAGCCGGGATGAAGATCCGGGAGGGCGGGAAAGGCTCAAGCTGCCCCTTGACCGGCTGGACCGGGTGGAAACCGATCTGATCAGGGTGCGCGGGATTGGCGGCCAACCCCTGTTTCTGGCGGAAGATAGCCCATTACCCTTATCTTCGGGTAAGGTCAACCTCCTTGGCATGAAAGTAATCAGCCGGACAGGCAACCTGTTGGGGACAGTTGACGATTTTCTATTCAGCAGACGGTCAGGCCTGCTGCTGGTTGTCTACGTTCAAATGGCGGATGAAAGAGTTCTGATCCGCTGTGATGAGGGATTCTCCATTTTGGAAGACATCATCATCTCGAACCTCGACAAACGTTTGGAAGCCTGGGAAGTTGAGAGACTTTTGGAAGCGGCGGAAGAGCCGCCGGTGTCGGAGCCGGTCTCCGCTCCAAAACCCGCAGCTTCTCCCAAAACTGTAAAAACCGATCAAGCGGGGAAAGCCGATCGAGTAAAAACTGAAAAGGCGAAACGGCCCGAAAAAACCAGGAAAGCCGAAAAAGAAAAGAAGCCCGAAAAAATCAAGAGAGCTGAAAAAGAGAAGAAGCCTGAAAGAATCAAGGAAGTCGAAAAAGAGAAGAAGCCTGAAAAGATTGAGAAAGCTGAAAGAGAAAAGAAGCCCGAAAAAATCAGGAAAGTCGAAAAAGAGAAGAAGCCTGAAAAAACCAAGAAGCCTGATAAAACGAAAAACCGGGCTCAAAAAGCGGACAGGCCTGCAAAAGCAAAAAAAGCCGACGAGCCAAAGATAAGCGACAAAACAGTTGGATCTGAAAAATCGAAAAAAGTAAAAGAGAAAGTCCGGTGGCCCCGAAGGTCCGGTGAAAAGCCAAAAAAAACGCCGGCCGGAAGGATCGTGGAAAAAGAGGAGATCGAAGTGAATGCGCAAGGAACTGACCTGGATTTGGATACGCTGCTGCTTTCCAGTTCAGCCAGGAATCTGCTGAAACGTTACATCGATGAATGATGCTGAATCCGCCGATCGATCCTGTTCAGGCGCTTCAGCATTGGCAAGGAGAGAAACCATGGAGCCGCATGCGGAGAAAAAGAAGGGACGGCCGCCGACCTTTGTGATCGCCCTCGTCCCCCTATTTGGACTTATTGGATTTCTGCATTATCTTGTCGACATCCGGGGATATGACCCTCATTACGCTCTGATCGCGGCTGCCATCTTGGCTGCCATGCTTGCTCTGGCCTGCTGCCGCACTTCCTGGAGGATGATTGAGGAAGGTATCCTGGATTCCTCCTACGCAGGTTTCCGGGGCATTATCTTCTTCCTGCTGGCCATCCTCCTCAATGGTTTCTGGCTGCGATCGGGCATCCTGCCCACCCTTGTCTATTATGGAGGAAAATTCCTGACTCCGTCCCTCTTCCCCTACATTACCCTAGGCCTGTTTGCCCTTGTTTCCTTCGCCACCGGGTCTTCCTGGGTCAGTGTGGGCATGCTGGGCCCCTCTTTTATGACCATAGCCGCTCTCCTTGGGCAGCCCCAGGCCATGGCAGCGGGGATAATTCTTTCAGGTGCCTTTTGGGGCAGCCGGTTATCGCCCCTGTCATTGTCCAATTACCTGTCTGTCTCAGTCACGGGTGCCCGGCTGGCCGACCACATCAAGCATTCCCTGGTGACAGCCATTCCCGCTCTGGTGGCTGTCCTTGCCTCCCTCATTTCTTTTGAACCTCAATGGCGATCGGCCTCTGGCGGAAAAGAGATTTTCCTGGCTGACCTGGCGCGTCTATTTTCCATCAATCCCCTGCTTCTATTCTTTCCAGTTCTTTTCATCATCCTTCTCACGCTGCGCGTCTCTGCCGTTCCCGTCTTTTCCCTGGGGGTTCTGACAGGTTCCATCCTGATTGTTTTTTACCAGCAAGAGCCGGCACGGACCCTCATGTCAGTGGCCGGATCGGGCTCTCCGGCATTGATGGAGTCGCTGGGAAGCCAGGGGCAAACCTACTGGGCGATTCTGGACAAGGGAGGGGTTCAGGATCAATGGTGGGTCGTGGGGCTTATTCTCTGCGCCTTTGTATTTGGCGGGGTTATGAAGACTTCAGGGCTGCTGGAGGCCCTGCCCAAGGCCTTTGTCGGGGCAGCCAGCACCAAGCGGACCCTGGGTGTTTTGGCGGTCCTCAGCAGCATCTTTGTCAATCTGGCTTCCCCGGATCATTATTTGTCAATCGTGCTTCCCGCCCGGTTTGCGCGGACACCCATGGCCAAAACAGATATGGAACCCGAAGACCTGTCGCGTTCCCTGGCCGACACAGGGCCCCCGACTGCCGCTCTTGTTCCCTGGAGCATGACCGGGATTGTGATGGCGGCCCTTCTGGGAGTGGAGGCAGGGGCGTATACGCCCTGGGCAGTCTACAATTGGGTAAGCCCCCTCCTGGCGATCTTGTTCGCGCTGCTGGGGATCTTCCCGTCCAGGGATAGCAAATCAGCCAGGAAACCCGGCAAAGAGCAGGGACTTTTCTCCCTTTGAGGGCGCCCGCCAGCGGGCGGCATAGAGGACTGACGCCCCATGAACGCCTTGGTCCCTGTGTTATAACCCGAGTTTTACAGTTATGAGAGAGGAAAGCCCTGCGGACCTTCGTAGTCGCAGGGCTTTCGGGGGTTTTAGGGGATGCAGATAGTTGTTGTGCTATAGCTCCAGCGCGATGGATGAGATGATCCGGTTAAAGCGCTCCTGTTTGACCTCGACCAGTTCAAGGGATGTCTGGAAGACCTCTTGTATGCGCGCGAAATCCCGGGCCACCTCATCCTCTTCAATGAAACGCAGCGTCTCGACAAGTTCC